>WFNQ01000019.1 GCA_015488565.1 Thiomicrorhabdus sp. | reverse complement strand
GAGGCTTATCGAGAGGCGGTGCATTTGGCGTTAAAAACCGAAGCGATTGCGCCTGCGGTAGGGCGTTTATTGCAGTTGGTCAACGGGCGTTTTTCACGTGCCGAATCGCTGTTAATGATGATGTTGCAAAAACGGGATCAGTGGATGGGGTCATTGTTGCCGTTGAGCAATGAGGGGGCACGAGAAGTGTTAGAGGCGTCGATTGCCAGCATTGTTCAAAATGAGTTGTCGATTCAGGTTGCACGATTAAGTTCGGTACGGAGCGCACTAGAGGAGGTTTGCAGCATAGCAGAGTATGCGGTGCAACATGAGCAAGCGCAATTAGAGGTGTTGTGTGGTGCTTGGCCGTTAACAGATTCATTAGATGATTTACCAAAATGGCGTGTCTTAGCGGATTGGTTGCTAACCAAAGAGGGGACGATTCGAAAAAGCGTTAATAAGAATAATGGGTTTATTGCTGGTAAAGGCGAACCAAAAGCGCAAAAAACGCATTTTTTAAATGTATTGGCGGGGTTAAGAGAGGGCGTACAGGCAGCTGAAATAGCGGAAAATTTGGCTGTTTTAAAAACGTTGCCCGACCCGTATTACCGTGACGAACAGTGGCAAGACTTACAAGGACTGATTGTGCTGTTAAGAGTGTGTGCCGCCTATTTAAAAGTGGTGTTTCAATCGTCGAGGCAGGCCGATTTTATTGAAATTGCGCAAGCCGCCAGTCAGTCACTGGGGGATGAACTGAACCCCACTGATTTGGCGCAACAACTGGATTACCAAATTCAACATTTATTGGTTGATGAGTTTCAAGATACCAGTAGTGAACAGTACCAGCTGATTTGCAAATTAATGACGGGCTGGCAAGAGGGAGATGGCCGAACGTTGTTTATTGTGGGCGACCCGATGCAGTCTATCTACCGTTTTAGAGAGGCGGAAGTCGGTAATTTTTTAAAAGCATGGCAAGGTGCAATGGGGTGTGTGAGATTAACGCCATTGCAACTGCACGTTAATTTTCGCTCTCAACAGGGCGTAGTGGACTGGGTAAACCAGCAGTTTAAAAACGTATTTCCGCGTGAAAATAATATGGCAAAAGGGGCGGTGGCGTACAGTCATTCAACCGCATTTCATCTTGATAAAGTGGACGATCATACGGTGCCAGTCACCACGCACTGGGCACTCAATCGCAGTAAAGCCGAAGAGGTCGATGAGGTGGTTGCACTAATTCAACGACGGTTAGCGGAGTGGCGTCAGGAGTCAACCGAGTATGAAGGCAAAACCATTGCACTACTGGGTCGAACCCGATCCTGTTTAATGCTCATTGCACAACGACTTAAACAGCAACAGATTCCTTTTAGAGCGATTGATCTGGAAGGGCTAAATGAGCGACAAGAGGTGCAGGATGTGCTGGCGTTAAGCCGCGCATTATTGCACCTCTCTGACCGTGCCGCGTGGATTGCGCTATTAAGGTCGCCTTTGGTGGGGCTGTCCCTAAAGGACTTGTATGTGGTGATGGGGGAACAACCGTATCAGTCGGTATGGCACTGTTTGACCAAGCTTGACCGAGCGTCTTTATCGGTGCAGGGGCAGCAACAACTTGTGGACAGTCTGCCGATATTGCAACACGCATTTAGCCGATTGGGTAGTGTGCCGTTTTCGGTTTTGGTGCGGGAGGTTTGGTTGCAATTGGATGGTGCGTTAACCGTTGAACATAGCGTAGCGCTTGAAAATGTGGAGACCTTTTTGACTACCCTGTCTGAGTTAGATGGTGAGCCATTGGATTTTGAACGACTGGATCGTTTAACCGAAAAGCTATTTGCGCGTGCTGATAGTTCACCAGAGAGCCAGCGGGTTGAGTTGATGACCATGCATAAATCCAAAGGATTGGAATTTGATACGGTTATTTTACCGGGGTTAGACCGACCACCTCGCAACGATGATACCGAGTTGGTTTCATGGTTTCAATTTATGGATGGCTCAGAAAATAACTCGCAGGGGGGGGAACAAGGTGAATTGAGCTTGCTCAATAGTAGGCACTCTGGAGTCGAATTTGAACGTTTGGTGATTGCCCCTATGAGCCAAAAAGGGCAGGGGATCTCTGGTTTAAACGCCCTATTAAAACGTTTTGAATCGCAAAAACAGCGTTATGAGTTGGGGCGGTTATTGTACGTGGCCGTTACTCGTGCTAAACAGCAGTTGCATCTGTTTGGTCAAATGGACTTCAAAGAGAGTGAAGACACGGAAAAAGTGGTTTCGCCCACGGGAAATAGCCTGCTAGAGGCTTTGTGGCCTTGTGTGGCTTCTGATTTTAACGTGTTGATGAAGGCTTATGAGCCACCCGAAAATATTCCTACTCCAGAGTACCTTCTCTTGAGCAAGCTCAATTCACCTTGCCCCCCCCTTCAAGATAGTGAAGCGGAATCCAGCGAGAACTGGCCAAAAGTGAGTCGCTTAACCCCACAACGAATGCATTTTAAAGACACGTTACCCCCCTTAAAAGCCGAGCCACTCGCCACGGATCTGCAACAAAGGGAGGGGGAGTATTCTGGTGTAAAAAACAGCAAACTAACCACTACAGCACAAGGGAAAACGGCACTGCTCAATACCTCCGTGGGCAATCTGGTTCATGCGGTATTAGAGCAAGCGGTGACCGAACCACACTGTTGGCGCGTGAACAATATTACTCAACAACTGGCACAGCGTGAGGCATTTTATCGAATTTGGTTAACTAGGCAAGGGCTTACGGGAGCACGGTTATCGGAGGCACTGGAGCGGGTAACACGCTCATTGCACCACGCCTTCCATCAGCCCAAAATACGTTGGGCTCTTAATTTGGATTCACATAATCAATTTACCGAGTCGTTCTCCGAATACCCACTTAGCTCCTTAGAACCAAGCGGAGAGGTGAATCATCATATTGTGGATCGAACCTTTGTGGATGAAAGCGATATTCGCTGGATTATTGATTATAAAACCAGTGTGTTTGAATCTAAAGAGATTCAGGATTCTGAAAAAGGGGGGGGGTATTTATCTGAAACCGATTTTATTCAACAGCAAGTCGGGCACTATCAAAGTCAATTAGAACGCTATGGTCAACTCTTTGCGCAAATAGAAAAACGACCACAACAGTGGGTGCTGTATTTTTCAGATATTGATCGCTGGATTGAGTTGCCGCTTTAATCATATTCGAATCCATTACATCCCAAAGGCATTTTCAATCCATTGTGGCGTGGTCTGGTCGCCTTCAAACGTCATGACATCAAAGCGCATGGGAAGGTGTGCTAGCTTTGGATTTTTGAGTAAAAAAAGTTGGGCGCACTGGATGATTCGGTGCTGTTTTTTTAGGGTCACAAACTCGGTAGGGTGACCAAAGTGGTTGTTTTTGCGGTATTTTACTTCAAAGAAGACCAGCGTGGCTTGGCTAAGGGTATTGGAGGAGAGGGCGATGATGTCAATCTCTCCCCCTTTACAGAGGTAGTTTTTTTCAAGGATGTGAAAGTCTTGTGTTTGTAGCCAGTCACAAGCTTGTTGCTCTTTTTGTTGCCCTGTATTTTTTGTCGTAAGGGGCTTTTTTTTAAACCACACGTGTTATTCCGTTAAGGGAACGAGCCTTCCCTTTTTATCGTAAGTTACCCAAATTAAGTTCTGTTTGATTTGTTGGTCTTCCAGCGTCAGCTCTCCGGTTTTTCCTTGGGCTAAATAGCCTCCAAATCGTAAGTTATGTAGTTGCGTTGCCACTTGAAAGCTGTCCCAACCAAACGCTTCAAAATTAGAGCTTAAGTTATTTGGCTGAAATACCACGGGGTAGGCTAAAAACTTCACGCCTGCTAAATCACGGTTTACTGGAATATGTTGTAACTTTTTAGGTGAGAGTTGTGATGTTCCATAAATGGGGGTGTTGAGTTCAAAAAAGGCAAATTGCGGTTTAAATACGGCCATACGAGCGCTGTTGTCAATAATGACAATGGCATCAAAATCTTGTCGTGGGCGGGGGAAAAACTTAAGCTTGTGCCCCGTCGCCCAGCGTAAGGTGTTATAACGTTCGGTACTGGATTCCTCGTTAATAAGGTCGCCAAGTGCTTTGCGTAGTTTGGGTTTATGGTTGGGGTAGGTACTCAGTACCGCACTGTGTCCTTGTGTTTGTAGCCATGCGCTTTTAATTGCTTGGGCTGTTTTAATGTTGGCACCAGTGTCACTACTTAATATGCCTATGTTTTGATAGTTTTGGGCTGTAAAGTGACGGATGAGTTGCGAAATTTCATTTGCCGATTTGTAGCTAAACTGCGTAAAGGGAGCATAGCCGATGTTGTTTAAAGCGAGTACATTCTCATCGGCCGTCGTGAGCAGACGTTCAATGGCTTCTTTACGGAGTGGGCCAATGACAAAATCGGCACCTTCCAGCTTGGCTTGCTGGTAGGTCTCTTCAATGTCATCAAGTGCACCAGAGTTATAAAATTTCAGAATAGTGCGTTGATCTGAGGTCATAAAGGCTTTCATTATTCCCGTTTTAATCTGATTGGCGACCTGTTCATACTTGCCTTCAAAAGGCAGTAGAACGGCAATTTGTTTTGGAGGGGGAGCATAGATGTTCTGCATGGTAAAGCCAGGCAGTAAGTGGCGCATGTAGATGGCATCACTGTCGCTGTTATTGAGGTGTTCCAGCTTTTTATGCAGATTTTCTGCTGGGCCTTTTAAGATGGCTAATAACTCGCCCCACTGCTGTACCGACGTATTTGGGTGTTGTTTGAGAGTTTGAATGGTGGTTTTTATGTCGGCAAGTGGTTGCTGGCTAATGGCATCCCAAATACGTTGTTCAATTTGAGCTTGGCCACTGTCACTGGCCGTTTGCCAAAGTTGATGGTTTAATAAAATAAAATTGGGCCATTCGGCCTGTTGTTGCGCCTTGGCCGTTTGCAGTTCCAGTTCAATATCGCTTAACGTTTCTAACTCTTCTGCTTTGAGCTGAGGCGGCGGTGTTGATTTTAATAGCTCAACCGAGTTGTTGGGTTGTTGGGATGCTGGTATTTTTAAGGGCTCTTTAGGGTGTTTGGGCGGGGTACTGCAACCACTTAGTGCGATAAACGTAATCAGTGAGCATGAGAGGGCAAGGTGTTGTAAGGGATAAAAAGACATAGTTTTTTTCATTTTCGATAGAATAAGGTTTGTTAACAGGTGGACACAAATTATATAGTAAACCTGCTTACGGCGTTAACTATAAAAAAGGACAGTACGATTAAAACTCATTCAGAAACAGCTCAAACAGGCACACTCTTTATTGTTGCGACGCCTATTGGAAATTTAAAAGACATTACCCAACGCGCGGTAGAGGTGTTGGAGGCGGTTGATTGGGTGGCGGCAGAAGACACGCGGCATACTCGTCCGTTATTGCAATCACTCGGCATTAATCAATCGTTAATCAGTTTGCACGATCACAATGAAGCGTATCGCAGTGTGCAGTTGTTGGCGCGATTACAGCAAGGGGAGAGTGGTGCCTTGGTATCCGATGCAGGGACGCCATTGATTAATGATCCCGGTTATCACTTGGTTAAATTGTTGCGACAACATAATATAACCGTTGTCCCTATTCCTGGCCCCAGTGCGGTGATTACTGCTTTATGTGCCGCAGGTTTGCCAACCGACCGTTTTAGTTATGAAGGGTTTTTACCCGCTAAGCAAGGCAAGCGTGTATTGGCTTTGGAGCGGTTAAAAGAGGACGTGAGAACACTGGTGTTTTATGAATCTCCCCATAGAGTTCAGGCGACATTGATCGATTTACAGCAGGTGTTTGGGGCTGAGCGCCCAATGTCGGTAGCACGAGAGTTGACTAAAAAATTTGAGCAGTTTGTTTCGGGGTCGATTGAGGAAGTGAAGCACTATTTTGAGCAAAACTCAGATAAAGTACGTGGTGAGTTTGTGTTAATGATTGGCGGCGCACCTGAGAAAGAGGCGGTTGCATTGTCAGAGTGGGATGGTTTGATTGAGGTGTTATTGAAGCAAGAATTACCCGTAAAGCAGATTTCTGAAATTGTGGCGGACTATGCGGGCATTAAGAAAAAACCAGTTTATAGCCGAATTTTAGAGCTTAAAGCTTTAATGGAATAAATATCATAACGGGTATTGGGGCTGTTAATTTGAGTGGTGGGAATCATGTCAGGGTTTTCCAATTGAATAATAGGGGCATTTTTAGGGCGCTTAACCACCACACGATAGCTCGCCGTTTGAAGGGCTGCCTGCAATAATATTGAGCTATCTTGATCGGGGCCGACAAGGCTTTGCAAAACTTTCATCTCTTTTTTTGTGGCGGCTTTTTTCTTTTTTTCGGGGTACATGGGGTCTAAATACACCACTTCAATGTGAGGAGTTTCAAGCGGAGGGGCTTGTAAAAACAGAGTGGAATCGGTGTGAATAAGCTGTAAACGATTGAGAATGTCCAGCAGTTCGGGGTTGGTG
>WFNQ01000018.1 GCA_015488565.1 Thiomicrorhabdus sp. | reverse complement strand
TTGAAGATGTCATTGCCCCTTTTTTAGCAAACGACTACTCAGGGGATTTTGAGATGAGCACGCTCTCTTTTAAAATCATCAACGAAGCCGAAATCACCAATCCAAAAGACGTTAAACTGGTCACCGATGTCAATGACTTTGCCCTGTACTTTTCACGCGCCACCATTCCACACGGCCGAGACTACTGGGATCACGACAGCTTTAAGCACCTCGGCATTTACGCCTACACCAAACGATTTGTAAACACCTTTAATGCCCTGCCAATGGGCAAGCTCGAAGACATCGAAAAACTGGAACAACTCCGCGCACTGGAATACGGCCACAAAATCAAAGTCGTACAAAGCAAATGGGACTCCCCCGAAGTCGACCTCCCCGGAGACATCGCCATCATGGAAGCATTATTGCAGGCTGGGCATTAAACCGTATTTAAAGGCATATGCTATAATCGCTGTTAACAATACCCTTCAAGCTTTCAGACAGTTCGCTGTCTATTGCTCAAACTTATAGGGTTTCTTGTTTCTACCGCTTGCCTTTTTAAGGATAGGTAATGCACTATACGAAACCTCCTTGGTAACAAACTACATGATCTACCAATTCCTCATTCGTCTTCTCAGCCCTCTTATTTGTTTGCTTATTGTCAAAGACAGCATTAAAAAACAGGGGGGGGGAGATTTTATTAAGCAACGGCTTGGCTTGGATTACCCTGCCTTACCACAGGTGTCACAACGTATTTGGATTCACTGTGCTTCGGTGGGGGAGGTAAAAGCGGCCGAGCCTCTTATTCGAGTCTTGGAATCAACGCATCATATTTTGGTAACAACCAATACCCCAACAGGAAAACAACAGGTTAGCCGCTTATTTCAAGACCAAGTTGACCACTGTTACCTTCCGTTAGACTGGCCGTTTGCCATTAAGCATTTTTTACAAAATTGTTTGCCAACGGAGTGCTGGATTGTTGAAACAGAAATTTGGCCTAATTTGTACCGTATTTGCGCTCAACACGCCATTCCATTAAATATAATCAATGGTCGGCTGTCTCCTAAAACACTCAACACCCCCAGTTGGCTTAAAAAAAGCTATCAACAAAGCCTTCTCAAAGTGAATAAAATACTGGCTCGCTCTCAAGCGGAAGCCGACCGCTTTATTGCACTGGGCGCACCTTCTCATATCGTAACGGTGTTGGGTAACTTAAAGTATGCTCAAATTCAAGCTGTACCACACGCGCCCAATCCCATGCCAAGAGACTATGTGTTGCTGGCTTCCAGCCATCACGATGAAGAGTTACAAATAGCGCAACAATGGAAAAGTTTACAACGTCCTGAATTATTAGTGATTGTGCCACGTCACCCTAATCGAAGTGAGGCGATTCAAAAACAACTGTTGCCTCTTTTTCCTGATCTAAAAATAGCCAGCAAAAACCAGCACCCCAATGCAATGACAACCCTATTTTTAGACGACCGAATGGGCAAACTGATGCCACTGTTTGAACACGCTAAACTGGTTATTATGGGGGGTAGCTTTGTGCCCAAAGGCGGGCATAATATACTCGAGCCTGCAATCTATCAAAAAGCCATTATTACAGGGGTGGACATGAGCGATTTTACCGAGGAGATGGTGCTACTACAAAATCATTCAGGCATCATTCAATGCCAAAACGTTCAAGCCTTATCCAAAATTCTCCCCCCCCTATTAAACGACCAAAAACAACGTCAAATATTAGGGGAAAATGCCTTTAAAGCCATCCAGACACAGCAAAACATATTACAAGATTATTTAGATCATTTAATCTAAAAATCGTGTAAAATAACTCTTTACATTTATTTTTTTAAAACTCTGGAAGATATTATGGCTCGTGTTACTGTAGAAGATTGTTTAGATCAAGTAGAAAACCGTTTTGAACTGGTCATTTTAAGCGCCAAACGTGCTCGTCAAATTGCCAACGGTGCGGAACCGACTGTTGAATGGGATAATGATAAACCCACCGTTGTGGCACTGCGTGAATTAGCGGCAGGTTCTATCGACAAAGACGTCGTCATGTCGGATCCAAACACCCCCCCTTTCTTTAACTAAATTTAGCAAGTTGCTTTCCCTCTATGCCCACCCCAACCTCTCTCGATGGACTCATTGAAAAAGCATCAAAATACCTTTCTGAAGAACAAATCAACGGAATTAAAACAGCTTTTGAGTTTGGTAAACATGCGCATCAGGGGCAAACCCGAAAATCGGGGGGCGACTACATTTGGCACCCCGTTGCCGTTGCTGAAATTTTAGCTGAGATTCAATTAGATCAAGAGAGCCTAATTGCGGCCATTTTGCACGATGTTGTAGAGGATACGCCCTACACCAAAGAGGACATTACCAACCTGTTTGGTAAAAGTGTGGCTGAGATTGTGGATGGGGTCACCAAACTGGGTAAACTCGAATTTGAAAGCCCTCAAGAAGCCCAAGCTGAAAACTTTCGTAAAATGATTTTGGCGATGGCACGTGATATTCGGGTCATCTTAATCAAGTTAGCCGACCGTCTGCACAACATGCGTACACTCGGCGTTATGCGCCCCGAAAAACAACGTCGTATTGCCCGCGAAACCCTTGATATTTTTGCCCCCATTGCCGGACGACTAGGTATCAACGCCATTCGTATGGAGTTAGAAGACCTTGGCTTTAAGGCCATGCACCCAATGCGTTATGCGGTGCTTGAAAATGCGGTTCGCAAGGCGCGAGGCAATCGAAATGAAGTGGTTGATCAAATCAC
>WFNQ01000017.1 GCA_015488565.1 Thiomicrorhabdus sp. | reverse complement strand
TTGAGCATTACATACGATATTACAACAATAAAAGGTTAAATTCAGTGCTTGGCTATATTACACCCGTTCAAAAAAGACAAAATTTACTCAATATAGCTTAGAAAGCCTACAGAAATACTTGACCACTACAGGGAGAGGGTATCTGCCTGGTATCACTCGTTAAAAAAAAACCACCCCAGCCCTCCCTTTGTCAGGGGAGGGCGCCAAAGAGCAAGCGTTTATTCTCTATATACGGTATGATTTAGCCGCGCCTCAACTCTCATCTTGTCAGGGGGGGGGCTAAAAAGCAAATATCTGCACTTACGGTCTAAACATTGCTTACTAATACCCATATTATATTTTTTCTTGTAGGATTTTTACCATGTTAAACAGAGGAAACGGTCGTCGATTTCATCGAGTGAACATGCCGGTTCGCTATTTTATCTGCCCCAGCTCTCCTATTCGTGACCGCGAAATTTATGCAACGGGAAACAATTACTTCCCAGAAAACACCCTTAAACTTATCGAAACCAAAAAAAACCTTATTTTGCAATCGGTTCAAAAAATCCAAACCAGTGATCACCTGCTTAAAGCCATTTTTACCGAGATGATTGAGACCATTGAATTTTTTGGTGACTGCTTAAAAGCCATTACCAATGGAAAAAGTCCCAAGTCAGATTTAAACTACTGGATTCAAATCAAAAGTCGTCAAGAGGGGTTTAAGCAAGTCGCTCCATTAGAAAAAACGTCTCCAAAAACCTTTGGTTACATCAAAGCCATTGAACAAAAATATCTAACCTATTTTAACCGCATGATAGAAAGCATTGAGAAGTCCTCCCCTTCACACTTTTTTGTTCAAGGAAGGCTACCATCAGGCTTTAAAATGGATGAGTTTTTGGTGACATTTCAAAACCCCAAACTGCAAAAAATCCCATTAATTCAAACCTTACTGCACGTTTCTGAATTTATGGAGACATATTTGGCGGTGTATCAACGCATTAACGATGATAACTATTTGAAACAATTCCCAAAAGAGTGGCCTTTTAAAGACGCGAATGTCAGTGCTGGTGGCCTTGCTGTTTTTATGAGTAAAGGGTTTACTCTCTACTCAAAAGTGGATGCCTATCTTTACTTTGAGGCTGAAAATAAGCTCCTCTCTTTTGATGGCACCGTGGTCGGATTTCGCTCTGCTCAAAATTATCAAGAACGTATCGCCATTAATTTTGAGTTTCCCAGCGGGCACGATCAAAAATTTTTACAACAAGAAATTCAGAAACATGAAGTAGAAGAGTGCATGGATCTGCCGCTATGAAAAACACCTTAAAAAGGAGCGTTCACGATGCTTGGAAGTAGCCATGATATTGACCCAAGTTTTGTCAATAATTTACCCATTAACCTGAGAGACCCTGCATCTGCACTAATTCGAGTTGTTAGCTTAAAAAATATGCTCGAAATGCGTCACGATCCAAGCTGTCATTTCTTATATGGTGACTTTCAGCTAACAAACACCCAATGGCAAACCGCCTTAAATGCGGCCATTTTAACCAAAATAAGCTACTTTGAAATAGAGCTTGGCTTTCCAGATGTCTATATTAACAAACTCTTTGAAATTGCTTCGTACGCCTATGGCCTACCCAATAAGCCTGCACCTGTTTTGTATCAAGCCATGATTCACGAACACCACCAAATGGCCGCTTGGATTAAAAAAGCCTTATTAATTCAACAACAAAATTTAAGACGAAGTAAAGCCAGAGAAACTGGAGGAAAGAATTAAACGGCTCACGTTAAGCATTTAAAGGTGCGATATAGGGGATGGGCACTTTTTTTAGGCAATCTTGCAATTCGTTATACTGCAAAAATAATGTAATATGCTGTTCTTGCTCTCCTGTAAGCAAGTCAAATTCAATATTCACTCGTGAATTTAATAGCTCATTATCTACCTCCTCTTGAGAAACCACTTTTCCTCGACAAATAATAATCTCCCCCTCAATATCCATATAAATATCCATACTGGTAAAAATAACATATTCATCATTCGTCATAAAACTGCATCCAGCGGCATTCAAATTAACTTGATAGTGCTTCCACTCTTCTGGACTCGATGTTTTACGATAAGCTTCTTTTAAGCGCTCTAACACCCCCGCTTGAATGTTTATTTTCTCCACCATCCACTGCAATATTTTTGCTGGCAGTACACCCGATTTAGCCAATTCATTCAAATTTGTTACATAGTTTTGGTCATTAAACCGTTTTTGGGATAACCCTTGGTACACAAATTCATTTTGTTGAGAGCCACTCTCCATAACAAGACTCAGCTCTTGCACATAGGCATCAATTGCATCATATAAACCCAAAATAAGCGGAGCAATATTAGAAGATTTTTTACTGGTGGGTCGCTTAAACTCCGCCTCCTTTTTTAACCGCAACTTATAGTCACCTTGACGCCCTGCTTCATTGGATTCCATAATAAAATCCAACATCCACCACATAAAGTCCAATCGTGTATTCAACATGGTAAATACATGTGATGCACTAGGACTTCGCTCAAAAACCTGCTGTAAATAATCATTTAATAATTCATTAATTTCTTGCAGCCTTGCCTCATCCTCTCTACTGATTAATTGACGCCTATTTGAACTCAACTGTTGACCATAACGATCCACTGGCTCCATGTGCATAGGTAAGACAACATCGCATCGAAAAAACTGTCTCGAATCAAGCATTCTATACTCTCTTTAATTCTTATTTACGCAGGATTGGTTCAAGCCCTTGGCAAGGACACCCTTCAAAGGTAAAAGCTTGACCAAAGCCTTTTACATACCCCCCTTTTACCACTTTTAATTGAATTAGGTGAAAATCAGGCAAACTGGCTAATAGTGGAATCACCTCGCCAAAGGTTTGTTCAAAACATGATAATAATGCTGAAAACATATCGGATTCCCTAAAAACCTCAGAAGGCAACAGTTGCAATGTTAGCCGTTCCCGAGCAAAAGCCTGCTCGGTTTCAGATTCATCCGCTACCAATAATCCGCTAATATGCTTGATAGGATTCTTCTGCTCTGAATCCGTCGTAGATGACTCACTCAGAAGGCATAAAATATTTTGAGTATGCTGTGCCAGCTCACTAATAAAAACATACAAATTCCCGGCATCATCTGCAATAAACGGCGTAACACTGGTCTCTGAAACGCCCTCTAAATTAAAGGTACTGAGTATAATACTGCGACGAGCTTGCCAAAAGTTAAGGCACTGCTGTTGATTTGTCATAACACTCTCATCATAATAAAACCGATTTTAACCAGTTTACAATATCCTCTATCTCTTGTGCACAAACCTGATGCTCCATTGGGTAACTGTGCCACTGAATAGGATACCCCCGTTTTTGCAATGCCGAACAAGAAGCCTGTGCAACACTAAACGGAATCACATTATCAAACGTACCATGCCCCATAAAAATAGGGACATCACGATGCTGATGAAACTGCTGAGGCAGTGGACAGTAGGTAGACAGAGCCATAATCCCAGCCAAACTATGACTAAAACTCAATCCAGCATGCAGTGCAATTAATCCCCCTTGCGAAAACCCTGCGAGCAC
This sequence comes from Thiomicrorhabdus sp., assembly GCA_015488565.1. Lineage (GTDB taxonomy): Bacteria > Pseudomonadota > Gammaproteobacteria > Thiomicrospirales > Thiomicrospiraceae > Thiomicrorhabdus. The sequence continues at coordinate 471 of WFNQ01000017.1, read as the reverse complement.
AATTTTATGAGCCAAAATCCCTTGGTCTAACTGCCCCTGAATCAGATCATATATTTGATAACACGAGACTCGAATACCTGCTGCATCCACATCATTCATAAAATCGGTACTGCGAATATCATACCAAGAGCGCATTTCCATACCGCCGTTTATGGTGACCGGCTGCACCGGTGCATGTGGAAAAACAAATCGAATACCGTGCTGTTCTGGCAAGTTTAATTGCGGTACTAACCCAGCAAAGTCGTTGCCGTCCGCCCCTAACCCATGCAACCAAATCACAGCCGAAGTCACGTCGCCTTTTGGTTCAATAATAATAGGAGAATCTTGTTTGGTTTCTTGCATTGCATAACACTCATTTCTGATAAAATAGCACCATTTTAAAGGATGTCTAATGGGTTTGGTTATGAAAATATACTCACGTTTTTATTTTACTGCTTTAATCATGTTCATCATGCTCTTTAATAGCGCATG
>WFNQ01000016.1 GCA_015488565.1 Thiomicrorhabdus sp. | reverse complement strand
TTTGCTTGATAAGCTGGTTGTGACGCATGGCCTGTTCTTGAGCGTCCGGTAAAATGCCTAAAGAGTTTAAACAACACAAATGCAATAAGGGCAAATAATAAAATATCCATAATTTGAAGCCCCTCAAAACCGTCGCCCATAAACATCGCGGCCAATAAACCACCTGCCGCTAGGCCACCTAATACGCCCATCATGCCTGAACGTGATTTCGCACCCGCACTTGCCGCCGCAGGTGTCGCTTTGGGAGTGGCTTGCGGTGCTTTTTTAGATTTATCAAATGATTTGGAAGGAACGGATTTAGAATACCCAAAACTTTTACCCCCCCCAAAACGCTTGGCATCGGCCACTTGAGAAATGGTGAACAAAGCAAAAAACACCACTAAAAACAGGGCAAAAGACGGTTTAAAAATACTGAACACGATACTCTCCAAATTAAATAAGTTACACAATTTTAAGGCATTGTACCTTTTTTAGATCAAAAACATAAAGAATAAGAGACATAGCCAAGCTATTTGAAAATAAGGGGAGGCAGGGGGGGGAGAAAAATTTTCGAACGATTTTTTCTCCCCCCCCGATCACACCACGCCCTACTGCTTAACGGCCCGAGAGATAGTGTAATCCTTACCCTGTTTTACTTTCTCATAGTTTCCAAACACGTCCATAAAGTTGCGCTTCATGTATTGACGCAATCCATTGATGGTCACCACCACAAACTGCCCATCAGGCTTCAATTGACGATGCACGTCGTGCAACATAATGCTCAACATCTCTTTGCCCACTTTGGCGGGAACATTCGAGACCACGGTTGAAAACTGAATGTCTTTTGGCACGGCGCTCAAGCCATTCGACAAATACGCTTTAGCATGAGGTAACCCATTTTTTTGGGCATTTTTATTCGCGTAGTCTACCGCAACAAAATCCTTATCAACCATATGCACTTCGCCCTTGGGCGCATTGGCGGCAATGGCTAATCCTATCGGGCCGTAACCACAACCGATGTCCAGCGCCACTTCCTCTTCTTGAATGGTTAAGTATTTTAAAAACAGCTCAGTACCTGAGTCAATTTCACGAGGACTAAACACCCCCCATGTCGTTGCAAAGCTAAGTGGGGCACCCATTAGCTCGGTTTGAATCTGTAAATCTTTTTTAAGTTCGTCAATTGTCGCCACGGTACGGAATTCCTAAAGTAATTGATGCTGTTTTGAATTATCATATTGTACCTTCTTTACTCAACCCCTTTTTGAAAACTGGTAACTCTATACTCTTTATGCACAGCCTAAATGATCGACAACGCGAAGCCGTACTGCACATTGAAACTCCCGCCCTTGTTTTAGCTGGCGCTGGCTCGGGAAAAACCCGAGTGATTACCGAAAAAATTGCCTATTTAATTCGAAAATGCGATTTAAAAGCCCATAATATCTATGCATTGACCTTTACCAATAAATCGGCCAAAGAGATGAAAGAACGGGTGACGAAGTTACTGAAGAATGAAAACGCCAAGGGCTTAAATGTCTCGACCTTTCATAACTTAGGCTTGAATATCATTCGTCAAGAATACAAAGCATTGGGCTATAAATCGAACTTTTCGATTATGGATGCCGCCGACAGTGGTCAAATTCTAAAAGAGTTGATGCTCAAACAGACCATTGACCCAGAAGTATTGGATGGGGTGCAGTGGGACATTTCGGCTTGGAAAAATGATCGTGTTTCACCCGAACAGGCACTGGAACAAGCGGAAGATGCGCAACAACAAGCGCGTGCTATTTTGTATCAAGCTTATCAAAAACAGCTTCATGCTTATAATGCGGTGGACTTTGATGATCTTATTGGCTTGCCCGTTAAGCTGTTCAGTGAAAACAGTGAAGCGCTTGAAAAGTGGCAGAACAAAGTACGCTATTTATTGGTGGACGAATACCAAGACACCAATGCCTCGCAATACGCACTGGTCAAATACTTAGTGGGCATTCAAGCACGATTTACGGTGGTGGGCGATGACGATCAGTCTATTTATGCTTGGCGAGGCGCACAACCTGAAAATTTAGGATTGCTACAAGAGGACTTTCCGGCCCTTAAACTGATTAAATTGGAACAAAACTACCGCTCCAGTAATCGAATTTTACAAAGCGCCAACCAACTCATTTCAAACAACACTCACCTCTTTGAAAAAAAGCTCTGGAGTGAGATGGGCTTAGGCGACCCATTAAGAGTGATTGCCTGCGCCAATGAAAACCAAGAAGCCGAGCGCGTGGTATCGGAAATTATTGTGCATAAGTTTAAAACCCGCAGTAAAAACAAAGATTACGCCATTCTGTATCGTGGTAACCACCAATCTCGCCTGTTAGAACGTGCACTGCGCGAGCAAAATATTCAATACGTGATTTCGGGCGGAAAATCATTTTTTGACCACGCTGAAATCAAAGACATCATGGCTTACTTACGTTTAATTGTGAACCCCGATGATGATGCGGCGTTCTTACGCATTGTTAATACACCACGAAGAGAGATTGGGGCTTCTACGCTTGAAAAACTGGCAACCTATGCAACAGGGCGAGAAGTAAGCCTATTTGATGCCACACAGGAATTTGGCCTCACCACTATTTTGTCTGAAAAAGCCTTAAAGCGAGTGCAATTTTTTGGCCAGCAACTGCTTCAATGGGCACAAGAGGCGGAAGCCGCCGAAGGTGAAGAGGTTACGACCTTTATTCGCCGCCTTATTGAGAACATCGACTACGACAGTTGGATTCATGAAAACGCCAGCACCCCCAAAGCGGCCGAAAAGCGCATCAATAATATTCGTGAACTGACTACGTGGATTGAGCGCATTGTAAACAAAGCAAAAGAAGAGGATGGCGAAGATAAAAAGCTGGAGACCATTGTCACTCACATGATGTTGATGGATATGATGGAACGCAATGAGTCGGACAAAGAACACGACATGGTCAGTTTGATGACCCTTCACGCGTCAAAGGGTTTGGAGTTCCCTCATGTATTTTTAATCGGCATGGAGGAGGAGATGTTACCGCACAAACAAAACATGGAATCACCAGGACTGGAAGAGGAACGACGATTGGCTTATGTAGGCATTACTCGTGCAAAACGCACCATGACCATGACCTACGCCACCAAACGCCGCAAGTATGGCGAAGACATGGCTTGCGACCCCAGTCGTTTCTTAGAGGAACTACCCTCTGAGGCATTGCAGTGGGAGGGAAAACCGGGCGTTGTGGTTAGCAAAGAGGAACAAATGGAACACGGTAATGCGCACCTTGCTAATTTAAAATCATTTCTGAAAAAAGACTAATGGATCGATTATTTACTATGCCTACATCACTCAACCACATCCAACCTTTTGAATTTGCACCGATGCCGGCCATTCATTTTGGCTGGGGCATTCGTCAGCAACTTATTGCATTTTTAAGTCAACACTTCCCAAACAAACTGGTCATTATCACTGGAAAAACCTTGGCAAACTCAGGTTTTTTTGGCCATGAGTTACTGAACCAGTTGCATGACCGAAAAATCACATTACAGCACTTTATTATCTCTGGTGAACCCTCCCCGGAACAGGTAGACGATATCGTACAACAATGTGATCCAAACACCCAAGCGGTCATCGGACTCGGCGGTGGCAGTGTGCTGGATGCGGCAAAAGCCATTGCTGGACTCATTCCCAGTCAAACATCCGTAATGGATTATTTAGAAGGCGTTGGACTAGGCAAACCATTTGAAGTAGATACCTGTCCATTTATCGCCGTTCCGACCACCGCGGGAACAGGCAGTGAGACGACTAAAAATGCCGTTTTATCTAGACTAGGGCAGTTTAAAAAATCATTTCGAGACGAAAAGCTACTCGCAAAACACGTTTGGCTCGACCCAGAGTTACTTAAAACATGCCCGAAAGAAACGCTTTATGCCACCGGAATGGACGCCTTTACCCAGCTCCTAGAGTCGTATACCACGCTAAAAAGCAATCCCATGACCGACGCATTGGCATGGCAAGGTATGACGCTCTTTCAAGGCGCCTTTGAAAAAATTAACCATTCTAACGAAGCCCTTCAACAAGAAGGGTATAGCAATCTAATGCTCGCGGCTTCATTATCAGGCATCACTTTAGCCAATGCAGGTCTGGGAGCGGTGCATGGTCTAGCAGGCCCCATTGGCGCCTATTTTAAAGCACCTCATGGCCTCGTCTGTGCAAAATTACTCGCTCCAATTACACAACTGAATATTGATACGTTACGCTTAAAGCCACCAGAACTGGCCAATAAATACTTAGAAAAATATCAACAAATAGGCCTACTTATCCATCCAAACCAAACACAAGACCCCGACTCGATATTAACAAACCTGACTCAAGACCTATACAAACTGAGCCAGCAATATGCACCCAACGGCTTAGCACAATACGGGCTCTCTTCCTGCAACCTAAATAAACTCATTGAAAACTGCCGCAGTGGTAGTATGCTAGGAAATCCTGTGGTATTAACAGATCAGCAGCTTTTAAAAGCACTCGAACAAACACTCTGATCTCACTTAAACAGCATAAAAGATATGAACTAAAATAGTTAAAACATCATTTTTCAAACAAATTGAGTAGTATTCCTTACCAAAAATAAAAAAACGTGTATCATTACGCTAATTAAAAAACTGTATTTTTTTAAAAGCAACTAAAAAGCCATCTAAAACTTAGAGCCGTTTATGAAAAAATTTAACATCGCCCTCGTGACCAGCAGTTTATTTACAGCCTGCCTTTCTATTCCCTCTTATGCTGAAGAGGTCATTCAAGACAAACCTGTAACGCATGCCATAAAAAGCTTAACCAGCTACGATGTAAAAACCACGACAACCTATTACAAAGATCTCGATCAAGATGGCGTAAAAGACCAATATGACCACTGCTTAAATACGCTTTTTGGTGTTCCTGTTGACCAAAATGGCTGTGAAATTGATAATGATAAAGATGGTGTGGTTGATCGCATTGATCAATGTTTAAACACCGCATTGGGTGTTGTCGTAAACCAATTTGGCTGTGAGAATGATGAGGATGCAGATGGCGTTCCTGACAGCAAAGACAAATGCCCTGGTACGCCAAAAGGCGTTACCGTAGATGCACATGGCTGTGAAATGGTCGACATCGATCATGATAAGGTAAATGATGCGGTTGATGAGTGCTTGGATACCCCGCTAAATAGCACGGTAAACCGACATGGTTGTGAACCACATGAACATGTATTAACCAATATTATTTTTGAAACCTATTCGCATGATATTCAAGAGAGTCAAAAACCCATTTTAAGAAAAGATGCCGCCATGCTCAGTAACTTAAAAGAGGGTGAGGTGGTTCTGATTACCGGACACACCGATAGTATCGCATCAGAAGCGCTCAACCTTCGTCTCTCTTGGCGTAGAGCCAATAGTGCGAAAGAGTTTATTGTTCAAGAGCTCGGGCATATTGCTCCTAAGGTCTATATTAATGGCTATGGAGAGCGCTACCCCATTGCAGATAATACGACGGAAGAGGGGCGCCAAACTAACCGTCGTATTGAGTTAAAAGTAATTAAACAAGATGAATTGCCGAGTGATGCAATGTTAATACTCCCCACTGAAATGATACCAAAATAACCATCTCATTTAAGTAATGGTACACATTAGCTTTTTCAATCAAAACTTAATGAGTATCAATTGCTTTTACCTCTCTGCCTATATAAGCTTACCTCTATGAAAAAATGGCTTGGATTAGAGATACTTATTTTTTGTTTTATGCCCGCATGGGGGGTGAACTTGGCGACTGCGAGTGCCATCCCCCAGGTCGTATCACAACAAGAGATTCAACAAGCCGTACAAAAATACGGTTTATTTGCAGGGCGTCGCCTGCAAGCTTGGCAACAACTGGTCAACGACAACATCAATCAACCTGAAGCCACACAACTCAAAAATGTAAATGATTTTTTTAATGAAGTACGCTTTATTGATGACATTGATCATTGGAAACAAAAAGATTACTGGGCGACACCCGTTGAAATGCTCTCAACCGATGCGGGGGACTGTGAGGACTACACCATCGCCAAATACTTTACCCTAAAAGCACTTGGAGTCTCAGAAAAAAAATTGTACCTTACCTATGTTAAAGCCATTCGACTCAACCAAGCACATATGGTATTAACCTACTTTACAACGCCACAGTCTATCCCGCTCGTTTTAGACAACATTAATAAACGCATTTTAAAGGCGACCAAGCGCAATGACTTAGTACCGGTCTACAGTTTTAACGGAGATGGACTCTGGCTCGCCAAACAACGTGGCAAAGGGCGCTCTGTCTCCGGTGGCACCAGCAAACTAAAAGCTTGGAATAATCTATTAGAACGGCTTAAAATCCAGTAAGATTGAATTTAAATGCGAATAAACGCCCCAAAGGACAAAACATCATGAGTTTAAATAAACAAATGGTACTTTTTATTGCTTCATTGCTAATGATCCTACTGATTGGTACGTTTGGCTTAAACCTAAGCAATACCAAAAACTTTCTGCAAGAACAACTACGCTCTCATGCGCAAGATACGGCAACCTCTCTAGGACTCTCTCTAAGCTCAATTAAAGACCCGAACGATCTATCCAGCATGGAAACCATGATTAATGCCGTATTTGATCGAGGTTACTATCGTAGCATCACACTAAAAAACACAGAAGGAAAACTGCTTTATCAAAGAGAAAATACACAAGAGATGGATGAAGTTCCCGATTTTTTTATACACTCAATTGAGCTTTCGGCACCGAAAGCAGAAGCATTAGTTCAATCGGGCTGGATTCCTATTGGCACACTGACGGTCATCAGCCATACCGGATATGCTTATATTGAACTATGGAAATCGGCTTTAACCATCCTTACATGGTTTACCATTTCTGCCTTTTTAGCCATCATTATTATCATCTATGCGCTTAAAATCATGCTCTCTCCATTGAAAAAAATGGAAGAGCAAGCGCAAGCTATTGTCAAAAAAGAGTACCTTATTCAAAAAACCTTACCAAAAACCACCGAATTCCGAGAGGTCGTCTCTGCAATGAATGCCATGGTCTCTAAACTTAAAATGATTTTTGAACGCGATGCCAATACCGCTGAAAAATTACAAAAAATGGCCTTTCAAGATTCAGTAACAAAACTTCATAACCGTCGCCACTTTGAAATGCTCCTAGACAGCTTACTGGATCCAACAGAGGACTCTATTCCTGGCACAATCTGTCTTTTACGGATACACAACCTTAAAGCGCTAAATGAGCAATTCGGTTATATCACTGGCGATTCATTTATAAAATCATTAGCTGATGTGATGCAGTCCAGCTTGTATCACCGTAACAGCATTTTTGCACGATTAAATGGAACAGAATTAGTCGCTGTGTTGCCAAATACCGACTCGAAGCAAATCAAACCTCAAGCAACGATTATTGCAGAAAACATTCCAACCAGCCTAAAACAGCTCTCTATTGAAACATCACAAACCTGCGTTTCCATTGCTTATATTTGCTATGAACCAGGACAAACTCGCAGTACGCTTCTGGCTAACTTAGATTTTGCCATTAGCCAAGCCAATCAACTTGGCCGTAATCAAGTCTTTTTCTATAAGACCGAAAAAAACAACCAAGCTTCCCACCTTGCATGGGACAAAAAACTGGATCAAGCTTTTTTTGAAGAGCGCTTTTTACTATTCCAACAAAATTCGTATGATGATAACCATGATGTACATGATCAAGAAGTATTAATTCGTTTAACCGATTTTGATGGTATCGTTCGTTCTGCGGGTTATTTTATGCCTGCAATTGAGCAACTTAACCGAATCGAAGAGATTGATAAGCTGGTCATTCAAAAAGTCTTACAGTTTTTACAGCAGCCTTCAAACCACCCCATTTCGGTTAACCTATCAAAATCGGCTTTAGAGAACCCTTTATTTAAAAAATGGCTCATCAAGGCCTTAACAACATCAAAATCACATATTACTAGCCTCTCTCTTGAGTTGACTGAAAGACTTATTCTTGAAGAAAAAGGAATCGCTTGGCCTCTCATTGAGGAATTAAAACAACTTGATGTTGGCTTTGGAATTGATCATTTTGGTAGTGCCCTAACCAACATAAGCTATCTTCAAAAACTAAGACCAAATTACATAAAATTAGACCCTTCATTTAGTAAAACCATCACGACAGATGAACAAACCAAAAATTATGTTGCAAGCCTGTGTGAACTGGCGAATGGGTTAGATATCAATGTTGTTGCAATGGCCATTGAAAACCAAGAGCAGCAAAAATCGTTTGCCCATTTAGGCGTTAAATATTTCCAAGGTTACTACTATGGTGCCCCGTCTGCTTTAGCGCACCAAGAAAAGCTTTAATTCGCATTAGGCGAAATGAATCACTATGAAACCAATACAAAACGAATCTCTTACTCAGAACACGACAGCTCAAACGACTAAAAAGGACTTCGATGCTTCCTCGGCAAACGTATGTCTTGATGAACTCAATCAAAAACCCTTACATGCAGAGCTTCACAGCCCACTACTGGACTGTTTAGTCATCTACACAAAATTAAATCGCCAGCCTTTCTCTAAAGAAGCCTTAATTGCAGGTCTTCCAATTGAAAATGGTTGCATCCCGCCAGAGATATTTACGCGAGCCGCAGAACGTGCCAATTTAATTGCCAGTTTTAAAGAAAGGCCTTTGCAAAATATTTCAAATTTAGTGCTTCCTTGCATTCTGGTGCTAAAGAAAAATCAAGCCTGTATTTTAGAGCACCTCGATTTAGACGCGGGAACAGCCAGAATTATTCTGCCAGAAGCCAAAGAGGGGTCTATCACGATTGATCTTGCAAAACTGGAGGAGGACTATACTGGCTATACCATTTATCTTACTGTCAAAATACGTCATGAAAAAAAGACCGAAAACTTACTTGGATTTCAAGAGGGCCACTGGTTTTGGAGTACGCTATGGGCTTCAAAGTCCATCTACCGAGATGTATTGATTGCCTCCATCGTCATTAATATCTTTGTACTTGCCACCCCTCTTTTTGTCATGAATGTCTATGACCGCATCGTACCCAACAATGCCATTGAGTCTTTATGGGTACTCGCTATTGGGGTCAGTGTTATTTATCTATTTGATGTCTTGCTCAAGTATTTGCGCTCCTATTTTTTAGAGGTCGCTGGTAAAAAAAGTGATGTCATTATGTCAGGTAAAATATTTGAACAAACTCTTGGTTTAACGATGGCCAACCGTACAGGCTCTGTGGGGGCATTTGCAAATATACTGCGAGAGTTCGACAGCATTCGAAATTTCTTTACCTCCGGCACCATTGCGTCACTAGTAGACCTGCCTTTTACTATTATCTTTTTACTGGTTATTTTTTATATCGCTGGGCTGATTGTTTTAGTCCCTCTATCGATCATCATCATCATTATGTTCTACAGTATTTTATTAAAAGGACCCATTCAGCGTAGCATTGAAGCCACTTACCAAGCCAATAGTCAAAAAAATGCGGTGCTCATTGAAACCCTTACGGCCATGGAAACGATAAAATCCCTTGGTGTCGAAGCGCGCTCTCAGTGGAAGTGGGAGCAAGCCATTGGAGAGATTGCCCAAGCCAGTCTGCGCTCTAAAATGCTACAAAGCTCCATTGGAAGAATGACAGGGTTTATGCAACAAATTAGTACCGTTGTGATTGTGTTAGCAGGTGTCTACTTCATAACAAAAGGGGATTTAACCATGGGTGGGCTGATTGCCACCGTCATGCTCAGCCAAAGAGCCATTGGTCCCATGGGACAGTTTGCTAATTTAACCACCTCCTACTCTCAAACCAAAACAGCACTGGATTCGTTAAATGAGTTAATGGCAAAAGAGATTGAAAGACCAGCCAAAAAACGATTTATTCAACACCCCTGCTTTGAAGGTCGAATTGAATTTAACAACGTAAGCTTTACTTACCCTGGAGAAACGAAACAAGCTCTCCATCAAGTAAGTTTTATCATAAATCCTGGCGAAAAAGTCGCGATTATTGGGCGCATTGGTTCAGGAAAATCCACCATTGAAAAACTCATTTTAGGCTTCTATCAAATCGATGAAGGGGCTATTTTAATTGATGGCATTGATATTTCACAGCTCGATCCAGCTGAATTAAGACGCAATATTAACTATGTTCCACAAGATGTCACCCTCTTTAGTGGCGATGTACGCGACAACATCTCTTATAAAGCCCCTTATATTGATGACAGTGCGATTCTCAATGCCGCAAAACTTGCAGGGGTGGATGACTTTATCAAACAGCACCCTTCTGGTTATAGCTTAAAAGTAGATGAAGGTGGAAAATCATTATCAGGAGGTCAGCGACAAAGTATTGCAGTGGCTCGAGCACTACTACTTGACTCCCCCATCTATCTCTTTGATGAACCCACCAATGCGATGGATGCAAAAACCGAACAAATCATGATCGATCGACTTAAAAAAGGGACATTAAATAGCACCACACTACTCGTGACTCATAAGATGAGTTTATTGCAGTTAGTAGATCGTCTTATGGTGATGGATAATGGAAAAATGATTGCGGATGGCCCGAAGCAGACCGTACTCGATGCCCTTAAAACGGGGAAAATTAGCAAGAAGAAATCATCATGACAAAACCAAATAATTCACCTATCTCTAAAGAGACTTCTCAAAAAGATACTGCTGAAGAGCTGGCGACTGCTGCATTGAGAACAGAACAACAAAACACAACAAAACAAAAAGAAAAAATTATTGAACAAGATATCGCTTTTATGTCCAGCCTAAGTCAGGCTGCGCTTGAAAAGCCAACAGTAAGGTCTCAATGGCTCGTATGGATTATTTTATTTGTTGTGATTTGGCTCATTACTTGGGCAAACTACGCTGAACTGGATAAAATTGTACGAGGCGAAGGAAAAGTTGTCCCTTCCACCAAAATTCAAGTGATTCAAAACTTAGAAGGAGGCATCGTTAAAGGTATTTTTGTGCAAACAGGCGCACACGTCACAAAAGGCCAAATATTAATGAAGCTGGATAATACTCAGTTTTCAAGCTCATTTGATGAAAGTGAAATCAAAGAGGCGCAACTTACAGCACGCGCACAACGACTCAAGGCTGAAGCCTTTAATAAGCCCTTTAAACCCCATGAAATCGCCCAAGATAGCCGAATACAATCCTTATATGATCGAGAACACCGTTTATATAATGCAAGAGCCCGACAGCACAAAACCAATGATGCCATTATTGTTGAACAAATTGAACAGAAAAAACTCGAACTCCGTGAAGCAAAAAACCAGCTCATTCAATTAAAACGGACACGTCAACTTTTGCAAGAAGAAATGTCCTTAACAGAGCCACTGGTCAACCAAGGCATTGCTTCACACGTCGACTTACTCAAACTTAAAAGGGAAGAAAATGAAGCCTATTCCAAGTTAAAATCGGTTGAATTTTCAATACCAAAGCTTCAGTCAATTATCACTGAATTTCGCTCAAAACGTATTGAGTCACAAGAACGTTTTATGAACGAAGCGCATGAAGAGCTCAATCAAGTACTTGCTGAGATCAGCCAGCTTGAAAAATCGAAAACAGCACTGGAAGATCGAGTCACTCGAACCGAAATCAAATCTCCTGTAGACGGTACCATTAAACAAATTTTTGTTAATACCATTGGTGGCGTGATTCAACCCGGAAGTGACATCATTGAAATCGTACCTGAAAATGATACCTTAGTCCTTGAAACCAAAATTCTGCCTGCAGATATCGGTTTTATTTACAACGGGTTAACAGCAAAAGTAAAATTTACGGCCTATGACTTCTCTATTTATGGCGGACTTGACGGTATCGTCACTCAAATATCGGCCGATACCATTACCGATGAAGAGGGAAATAGCTTTTATATTGCTCGAATCAAAACCAATGATAACCATTTAGGCAGTATAAAAAATCCTCTCTATTTACTTCCAGGAATGACAGCAAGTGTTGATATTATTGTCGGAAAACACACGCTACTGGACTACTTATTAAAACCCATTATAAAGGCCAGAGATCAAGCATTAAGGGAGTCATAAAATTAAATGATAATACTAAATATTTTATATATAATACGCACCGAGGTACGAATGAACGCCCGTTCACTACTTTAAAACAGATGACCGTATAGAATAGACAAATTAATCAATCGCAAAGCAAGGCTAAAGATGCAAATAAAACGCCCTTTAATTTTTATGCAAAATCCAAATGCCCTAAAAAACTGGCTCACGGCTAGTGGATCGGATGCAAAAATCCTATATGATCTAGAAACATTAGATCAAAAATACTCTCCTTCTAAAGTTATTTTGCTTATTCAACTATCCGACAAAGTAACACAAATAGGTATTTCACAACTTTGCCAACAACACTTTGATGTATTAATTTTTAGTGATAAACCTTCTACGACAGAAGGGATGCAACTCTTTAAAAAGGGAATTAAAGGCTATCTGAATACGCATGCTACCGCGAGCCGAATTCAACAAGCCCTCGCTACAATTAGTTCAGGCAGTATCTGGCTAGGGCCAGCCATTATGCAGGCAATGATCGGGCAAGTAGGAATGGCTCCTATTAAAAATAATGAGTGGAAAAAATTGCTAACCCATCGTGAAAGCCAAGTTACAGAGCAGGTTCTCAATAAAAAGAGTAACCAAGAAATTGCGAATATACTGGGAATTACCGAACGTACCGTAAAATCTCATTTACATAATGTTTTTGAAAAACTTCAAGTCTCTGACCGATTAGCCTTGGCTTTAAAGGTACATAACTGGTAGAATACCGATAATTACCTACTACACAAAAGAAAGAAGCTTTCTCATATGAATAGACGATTTTTATACCCTAAGTTTTTAGTAACATTCAGTGGCATTGTTGCTTTATTCAATATGTCAAATACAGTCTATGCCATGGATCTCTCAACAACGGTAGAAGACGCCATTCTACACAACCCCGAATTTCGTGAACAACTTAAAATACACCAAGCGGTACAAGCAGACTTAAAAGGGGCTGAAGGTAGCTGGTATCCTAAAATTGACTTAAATGCAGGAATTGGTTTAGAAGAAATTGACCGTGAAGGCACCCCAAAAACCAGTTTAACCAGAACAGAAGCAAGCTTACGTTTAACTGAAAACATTTTTGAAGGCTATGCCACCGTTAATGAAATTTCTCGTCAATCCGCTCGTTTAGATGCGGCGGGTTACAATGCTCAAGCCACGGCGAATAAAATTGCTATCGACATGGTTTCTGCTTACATTGAACTCGTAAAACAACAAGATTCAATGAGACTCGCTCGCGAAAGTAAGGCCACTCATGAACGTATTTTGGATCAGATTCAACAACGTACTGAAGCGGGTATTGGAAACCAAGTTGAAGTAGACCAAGCAAAGGCACGGCTGGCTCTAGCAAATTCAAACTTAATCTCAACGCGCAACAACTACATTGATGCTCGGTCTCGATTTCAACGCGTATTAGGACGTATGCCTGAAACACAGTTAATCAAACCAACCATGCAATTTTACTTTCCAGAGTCTTTGGAAGAAGCCATTAATATTGCTTTAACAGAGCATCCAACATTGCGCTCTGCAAATGCTGACATTGCTGAAGCACGAGCACAACATGCCACGGCGGCTCAAGCGTATTACCCTAGAATTGATTTAGAGCTTCAAAAGACACTGGATAATAATATTAATGGCCTTAAAGGCAAAAACAATAACTTACAGGCGATGCTACGACTCCGTTATAACTTATATAACGGTGGAAAAGACGTTGCGCAAAGAGATTCAACGGCCAGTGAAATACAGCAAGCGACTGAAATTCGTAATAACTCTCGCAGACAGACCATTGAAAACCTAAGCTATGCTTGGGCCGCGAATGAGTACTTAGAAGAACAAATGATCTATATTGATCAACACATTCAACTTACCTACGACACTCTACAAGGGTACCGCAAACAATTTAATTTAGGGCGCCGTTCGCTCTTAGATTTACTCAACACCGAAAATGAGTACATCAGTGCGCAATTAACTAAAATTGAAACCGAAGCTGAGTTAAATACAGCTCAATATCGTGCACTAAATGCAATGGGCGTACTTATTCCTGCCCTCAATATCAATATAAATTATGCCGTTGTAAAGAAAGATTACTCTCAAGAATGATGGAGCGGAATAACCTCTAGCTTTACTCATTCACACCAAGGTGGTGTTGTGTACTATAAATAAATAGCTATTCTGTCTTTATTATTTTGCGTCATGTAAGTGAATAAGCATTTAAACCGTTGTTGTTAGAGCCAAATAAAGCTGCCAGCCCCCCATTAAAATAACACTTAATCCTGCAAACCGCCTTACCCATAAGTTACGAGCGAGCTTAGTAAAATAAAACGCAAACACCCCCATCAACAATAAATTAGGTAGCGTGCCTAAACCAAATGCAAGCATAATCAATGCCCCGTCTGTTGCCCCCCCCGAACTCATTGCCATAATAAGCATACTATAAACCAGCCCACACGGTAACCAGCCCCAAATAAGACCATACAACCAAGCTTGAGGAATCGTTTTAACCGCGCCTAATCGTTTCGTATAAGGGCTTAATTTCTGCCAAATCGCTTGTCCCAATCTTTCAATGACAACTACGCCAAACCACCAACCGCCTAGATATAAGCCCAAGGCGATCATAAATAGGCCTGCAATCACCTGAAGAAACTGCTGAACCGGTAAAAAGGTGACGATTGAGCCAATGGAAGCCCCCATAAAGCCAAATAAGCCACCAATCAAAATATAGCTTGAAATTCGTCCTACATTATAGGCCATTTGATAGGGTAACATTCTCCACCAACTTGCTTGTACCTTAGGATCTAGACTAAATGTTAAAGCTCCAACCACGCCGCCACACATACCCAAACAGTGAACGCCACCCAAAAAGCCAACCATCACAGCCGTGATTAAAATAGGGTCCATTACACTCTCCGTGCGCTCAAAGAAGCTGAGGTACGATAACTTAATGCTTCTGCAATATGCTGACTGCTTACCGAGCTTGAACTGGACATATCAGCGAGCGTTCGTGCAATGCGCAATACACGATGGTACCCGCGTGCTGAAAGACCCAATTGATTCACCGCTCGCTCTAAAAGAGCCTTACTCAACTCATCTAATATGATATAGCGCTCAAGATCAGGAACGGACAAGGCTGAATTCAAACAACCCTGACGTGCTATCTGAATCTTTCGTGCCATCACCACTCGCTGACGAATGTCGACACTTTTCTCCCCCCTATCACCTTTTCCTTGTAATTCTGAAACATCCACTGGTGGAATTTCCAAATGGAGATCAATACGGTCAAGCAGAGGGCCTGATATTTTTTTCTGATAACGATAAATCTGATCTGGTGTATCCGTGCATCTGTCAACTACAAAATTAAATGATAATATGGGCATGTTTATAGCACTTTCTACAAAGTTAATTGATAATCAGTCAGAATAAAAGTGATTATTTCGGAGTTTTCTACAAAATTAAATGATAAAGGTTGCCATGCCAGCACGAAAAATCCCCTTAAATTATCGAAATATTACCGGCTACGTCCAAAGCGATAAAAGTAGTGAGTACACCTACTTTGAAGCCAGCCTTGAAAGAGATGCTTTAATACTGTGCGAATTTGACCCTAATGTTGAGTTTTTTAAAACACAACCAAGGCGGTTTAATTATGTGCTTAATGACAAGCCACGTTATTATACGCCCGATATTATGGTTAAGTACAAAAATGGGTCTGTTTTGCTTGTTGAAGTTAAGTACCGTGATGATCTAAGAAAAAAATGGACGGAACTAAAACCAAAGTTTAAAGCGGCCATTCATGAATTAAAATCAGAACAAAATACTCGCTTTAAAATCTGGACTGAAACAGAAATTAGACGAAATAATGGAAGTTATTTAAAAAACATTACCTTCCTGCTTCCTTATCGAAAACGTCCATTTGAGGACTACCAGTTAGCGACCATTAAAAAAATACTGCCACGAGTCTATGCAAGTACTCCTAGGGAACTAATTGAGCTTTGCTCAACGTGTCCGATAGAGCAGGCAGGCTTTTTGAATACCCTTTGGTATGCCATAGCAAGTGGAATAATTAGCGTTGATCTCAACTTCCCTTTAAAAATGGACAGTGAAATTTGGATGCATCCATCTTCAACATCCATTGAGCATGAAAAGGTAGCCAAAAATGTCTGAAGTTAAATTAGAAGTAGGCGCTGAAGTGTTTCATGGTAACTCCAGTTACAGAATTATTAGCATCCTTGATTTAACGCACATCAACGCAAGAAGCTTAGGAAGTGGTGCCGTGCGAAAGTTTCATATTTCTGAGCTGTCACAATCCCCGAACAATCCTGATAAGCCAATCGACATTATTCCTGCAAAAGACTTAACGACGGTACCAGATGAAGATTGGACTAAAGTACACAATAAAGCACTTTTATTCAGTCAAATACTACAGCTTGATGATGAAATGGATCGGCGTCCTCGATTAAGAGAGGTTGCGAAAGAACTGGGTATATCTGAACCCACAGCATACCGTCAACTGCAAAAATATAAAAACTCTAACGGCAACCCTTTGGTACTGCTTAGAAAACCACGAGATGAAAAAGGGCGATTTGATGATGAGGTTGAGTCCGTTATACAAGAGGCCATCAGTTATTATTTGAGTGGTATCAGACCAAAAATAACACAAGTCTATACAGACTTAAAGGACAAGATTAAAGCTCTCAATAAAGAACGTCTGGCCAATAACAGCAGCCCTCTTCCCACGCCACACATCAACACGATACGCCATAGGATTTCCCGCCTTAGTGCTTCTGAAATCGCGGGACAGCGAGAAGGGAAAAAAGGGAAAGAAACCTATCGCCCAATTATTAGTAAATTCCCAGCTCCCACAAAACCCCTTGAAGTTGTTCAAATGGATCATACGCCACTTGATCTAATTATTGTCGATGATGAGAACCGAATGGATATAGGAAGGCCAACTATTACGCTAGCGATTGATGTTTATAGTCGCGTGGTCACTGGATTTTATATTTCCCTTGAAAAGCCCAATATGCTCTTAACAGGCGCATGCCTTACACATTCTATTTTAGATAAGAAGCGATGGCTTTTAGACCATGGTGTTAAGGGTGAGTGGCCTGTTTATGGCGTAATGGATATTATTCATACCGACAACGGGAAAGAGTTCCATTCAAACTCATTAAAAAGAGCTTGCGATCTTTATAAAATAAACATGGTAAAGCGCCCTTCTGGAACGCCTCGATATGGTGGGCATATTGAACGCTTATTTAAGACCTTTAATGATGCTGGAATTCATACCTTGCCAGGAACAACAAAGTCGAATGTTCAAGGACGTGGGGAATATCAATCTGAAAAAAACGCTGCTTTCACTTTGTTTGAATTTGAGACATGGTTTACTGAATTTATTGTGAATGTTTACCATCGTCAGGTTCACTCTGAAATTGGAATGACACCTCTAGAAAAATACACTCAGGGCATCTTAGGAGATGGCAACAACCTTGGACGGGGGTTACCGCCAAGAATTGAAGACCCGATTAAATTAAAAATTGATTTCCTCCCTTATGAGGAAAGAAGTGTTCAAAAGTATGGTATTCAACTCTTTGGTATCGACTATTACCATGATGTACTTCGTAAATGGATTAAACAGCCTGATAAAGCCCGAAAAAGTGTTCAAAAATTTATTGTACGTTACGACCCTAGGGACATAAGCACCATTTTCTTTTATGATCCAGATATGGAAGCTTATCAAATAATCCCGTACAAAGACACAAGCCATCCTGCGATTTCTTTATGGGAGCTAAAAGAACTCAAACGTAAAGCCAAGGAGTTAAATCCAACAAAACCTGTTGATGAAGATGCCGTGTTTGAGGCTCGTACCCGAATGAAACAAATTACGGAGCAAGCAAAAAAGGAAACGAAGCATGTTCGACGGATGAAGCAAAAAGAGTCTATTCGTCAAAAAGAATCCATTCCTTCCATCGCAAAAAAACAGCAGTCTACCCATGTCCTGAACCCCTCTTTTGAAGAATTCAATGATGATGAATTTGATGATATTAGCCCTTTTGAGGATATTGAACAATGAATCCATACTCGCATTTATTTGATAAAGCCGCTGAACTCTTGGATGCCACAAAGAACGAGCGCATTCACTATGTCAATCAAGATAAATGGGTAGGGTATCCTCGTGCTCAATCTATTCTTGATCGTTTAGAGGACTTCATCACTTACCCTCAAATTGACCGTATGCCAAACTTATTAATTGTTGGTGACAGTAACAATGGTAAAACCAAAATACTCAACCGATTCTTAGAGCGTTATCCTGTTAAAGTTGATGAGGACACTTATACAAACACCCAGCCAGTTGTTTTTATATCAGCACCCTCAAGACCTGATGAAAATGCCTTTTTCATTCGGTTGCTAGAAGATATGATCGTTCCTTATGCCAAAAATGACAGTACCGCTATTAAACGAGAACGAGTGATTAGAGTAATGAAAGCACGAAAAACTCGAATGATTTTAATAGATGAGATACAGCACATCATTGCAGGGTCTTACCTTTCACAGAAAGGCTTCTTAAATAGTATTAAAGATTTAAGCAACACGCTAAAAATCCCAATTGTTGGTGCCGGCATTGAAGATGCCTTTCATGCTATTCAAGTTGACTCACAACTTGCTAATCGCTTTCAAGTTGAGGTATTAGAGCGGTGGAAATTTGATTCCAAAGAGAGTCGCTTAGCTTTCTCAAAGCTTCTTCTATCCATTGAAAAAAGGTTGCCCCTACCTGAGCCTTCATTTTTATATAAACAACCGTTCATAGGGCAACTACACTACCTCAGCGAGGGATTAATTGGTGAAGTTGTACTCATCATAAAACAACTTGCCGTCTATGCCATAAAAAATGACTTACCCTGTATCGATGATTCAGTGTTTGGTGAACTCAACATATTGCCTCCGTCAAAAAGAAAAGAGTTATTAAAACGGATGCGTTAGGTACTAGAAGGTACCTATTTGACCCTCCGTTTAAAGATGAGTTAGCAACCTCTTGGATTGTAAGAAATGCTTTATTTTTTGGAATGAAGCCTAGCCAACTTTCAACCCTTATTTTTGAAGATCAATATGCTTGGAAGGGTGACCTTGATGTGTTCTTCCCCCCTAGCAGAGTAACAATCCTTAGTCAAAAGACGGGCATTGATGAAGAAAGGATTAAAAACCTAACCTTCTATACCTCTTGTAACTACTTCTATCACCAAACAAACCGAACAACTCAGGTAAAATGGGTGATGCCTCTCGGGGTAAGAACTCATAAAAAATCATTCGGCCTTCAATATTGTCCTTGCTGTTTAATTGAGGATGGAAACCAACCGTATTTTCGTAAAAATTGGCGTTTAGGGTTTATAACGTGTTGCCTATTTCATTCCGTACAACTCCATGATAAATGCCCTAAGTGTTATCACCCAATAGGGTTTAAAAAACCAAAAAAACCTGATAACAAAATCCTTTACCATCCCGCAAATATCGTTCACTGCTCTAAATGTAACTTTGATCTTCGGCACACTAAATACAAGCAGGTATCCAAAGAGGAGTATGAGATTAACAGAATTAATTTTCTTCAAGCAACCCTAGGATATGGGCAAGCAGGCAATCTTGAATTCAACTATTCAAATCTTT
>WFNQ01000015.1 GCA_015488565.1 Thiomicrorhabdus sp. | reverse complement strand
GCTTATCAAGTATTTGGCGATGCCACCTTGGTCGAAATGGCACAACAACGTCCGCAAGATGATGCTGGGTTACTAAAAATAACAGGGGTGGGGAATGTGAAATTAGAACGGTTTGGCTTTGAGTTTTTAAATTGTTTGCGCACCTATCAGTCTCTCAATAAAGCACCCAATGAATAAAACCAATACTCCCTTATTAAAAGCCCAAAAAATCGTGGCTCACGGTATGTCATCTCCTATTGATTTAACCGTTTTACCGGGTCAAGTCTGGATGTTGTCAGGGCCATCGGGTACAGGAAAATCACTCTGTTTAAAATCCCTTGCTAATTTAATTCCACATAATGGTTCTGTACAACTGAAACAGGTAGAACAATCCAATATGGCACCTGAAAGCTGGCGAAAACAAGTCATGTATTTTGCGGCAGAAACCGCTTGGTGGCTAAATAGCATTGAGGAGCATTTTGAAAAAATCCCTCATAAAACACAATTAGAATACATTGGCCTACCCTATTCCATACTTAAACGTCATCCTGACAGCTGTTCCAGTGGTGAAAAACAGCGTTTAGCCCTTTTAAGAGGCTTATCTTACTCTCCAACGGTTCTGTTACTGGATGAAATAACGGCTAACTTAGACTACGAAGCAACACTTCAAGTAGAAGCACTATTACAAGCCTATCTTTCTGGCTTAAACCTATTAGAGATAGGGGGGGAGAAAATTCATTCAACCGTCCCAAAAGAGCGTGCCATTATTTGGGTTTCGCACGATAGAGAGCAAACACAACGTATGGCTTCTAAAGCATGTCTCATTTTGTTTAAACATGAAAAACAAGGTCTTTTATGATGATTACCATTAGCTACTGGGATCTGCTTGCCCTGTCATCACTGGTGGTATTGCTTGGAAGTATTTTATGGCTCAATGGCTTCAATAAAGTCAAGGATTTATGGTGGGCTACATTAAGAATGGTTGTACAACTGCTCTTTATGGGTATTTGGTTAAGTTGGATTTTTAATGCTGACAATCCTATTTGGGTTGTCTTTATCAGTTTTATTATGTTGTGTGCGGCAGGCTATGAAATATCCAAACGACAACAGTATCGCTTTAAAAAAATGCACTCACTTTTTATTGGTTTGCTGTCATTATCCTTTATCTCTCTGATTTTATTGGTTGGGGTACTTGTCTTTATTATTCAGCCAGAACCGTGGTATCAACCCCAATACTTAATCCCACTATTAGGCATGTTACTCGGCAATAGTATGACCGCTATTGGTCTAGGATTAGATACTTTAACGCGCAATGCCATTCAACTAAAAAATAAAATTGAAGCTCAATTGGCTTTAGGAAAAACCGCAAAAGAGTCCATGCAATTCATTAAAGAACAGAGCCTACACTCTGCGATGATTCCCATCATAAATATGCTTGTTGCGGCAGGTATTATTTCTCTTCCCGGTATGATGACGGGGCAAATTTTAGCGGGTGCAGATCCGATTGAAGCGGTGAAGTATCAAATTATGATTATGTTACTCATCGCAACGTCAACAGGATTAGGTACGGTCATGGCCATTACCTTAGCCAGCCGTCGTCTGTTTGATGATCAACAACGCTTACAACTAAACCAATTGATTAAAACCAAGTAATAACGACTCTAAAAAAATCTCTTTTGGAGACCTTTAATTAAACGTTCTAAAGTTTTTCTTTTTTACCTTTTTTTTCACGGATTTAGTGGTTGGTTTAGTTGGTTTTTCTTTTTTAATGGGGCGTTCGTACTCCATCCATTCGTCCAACTTATTCCAAACTTGCTCCAGCCCATCCCGCTTTAAAGAGGAGAACAGTTGGGCGCTTGCCATGGGATATTCTGCTTTTAGTAACGTTTTCAATGTTAATAAACTGGCTTTTGCAGGCCCTTTTTTGAGCTTATCGGATTTGGTTAATAATATGTGGATGGGTAAACCCAATGATTCTGACCAGTCCAGCATTTGTAAATCAATATCGGTTGGTGGCATTCGACAATCCATTAATAAAATCAACCCTTTAAGGGCTTTGCTTTTTTCAATGTATTCAGACAGACCAGCTTCCCATGCTCGTTTAATTTTTACATTTACCTTAGCAAAACCATACCCCGGTAAATCCACTAACGCTCGAGTTTCATCCACGGGAAAAAAGTTAATTAATTGAGTACGCCCTGGCGTTTTACTAATACGCGCCAAACTTTTTTGTGAGGTAATGACATTTAAAGCACTGGATTTTCCTGAATTTGAACGCCCTGCAAAGGCTACTTCGTGCGTTAAATCATCAGGACACAATGCCAGAGTGGGGACACTTTTAAGATAGGTTGCTTGTTGATATAAAGGATGTTGCATAATTTTATTTTTTCCAAACGTTAATAATTTGCCCAAATCTTTACATAGGAACGTGAAAAATAGTGCAAGAATTTGGAAAACCTAGGGGTTTTAAATATGCAGTCGCACCCATAGGTTCGGCGGAGTATTTTAAAATCATAGGTTTTTCAAAGGGTTGC
>WFNQ01000014.1 GCA_015488565.1 Thiomicrorhabdus sp. | reverse complement strand
GCCAAGTTCACCAAGTAATCGGCATTATCAGGCTCCAACGCAACGGCTTGAAAATAAGCGGACTGCGCGGCTAGCCAATCGTGTTCTTCTGCGTATAAGTTTCCTAACGCATATTGTAACGTAGCCGACTCAGAATGATCTTGCGCCATCTCTGTTAGAGCATTTTTCCAGTCTGAACTTAAGACAACATGGCCAGAAATGTTCGCGATGGCTTCAAAAGCATTTAGACTAGATGGCTCTGCGGCAAGCGCTCTTTGATAATAATCCATTGCAGTAACATATTGCTGTTTACTGGCTAAAATATTCCCCAAACCAATGTGTGCAAATACATTTTTAGGATTCATGGCTAATACGGCTTCAAAACCTTGTTGAGCACTCAAAAAATCACCCTCTTCATAGCGTAAATACGCATCCAACAAAATACTGTCTTCTGAATGAACTTTTATAACCGCCTTAGGAGTGGAGTCATTTGAGGTCTTTATTTGGCTATTATCAACAGCCTGGCGCGATACTTTTGGGACATTAAGAACACGTTTATTAATACTCTCCTCCCTTGGCTGTACGCTTGCATCCACTTTTGTGGTAAGGGCCTCGTTCTCTGAAGGAGTATTATCTTGAGGCTGTAAAAGCGCTCTTGTTTGGTTATTTTCAATTTCGATTGAAGAGGTCTCTTTTGTATTCGTCCGTGTTTCTTTTTGAGAATCCTCAATACGCTCCGAACCATAAGTGTTGTCACTTAAAGGAAGTTCTTTTACCCCTTCTTTTATCGAGACAACCTCGTGGGAAGAAACCTCTTCTGAGGGCGCAATAGTCGTGCTTGAGGCTTCCTCTTCAGATAAGTGCGTTTTGACAAGGTTATATTTTGTCATTCGCTGTTCAAGTGCACCATATTGCTCTTGATAATAAAGCGTGCCATAAAAAATAATACCAATCGATAATAGAAATACCAGTAAAGTCAATATCAACTTAATAGAGTCTTTTTTTACAGGATGATTTGGGTCTTCAGATAAAGCGCCCGCAACCAAAATAGGATTTTCTCCTTCCTTAGAACTATGCTTATTTTTTTGTTTTTTCTTCTTCCCCAATTTCAAATAGCCAGGTAATGCATTTAAACTCCATTTATAGCTATCCATATCTTCTTTTAAAGGTTCTTTATCTACTTGAACATTAGATGGGGTTACTGAGGTTTGGAGAACAGTATCTTGCTGTTGTTTTGGCTCTGAATCCGTCTTTGTTATTCCTTTCTCTTTATCAAGCTCTACGCCCGAAGACGAAGGATTACTCAATGTGATTTTCTCTTCTTCTGAAGAGCTATGTGACTCATCTAATATGGGGTCTAACGCATCTTTATTTGAAGCAACAGCAACATCATCCTGCTCCTCTTTTACCAGCTGAAGTTCAAATGCTTCATTTTTTTTCAATGCCTTCTGAGAAACGTCACTTTCAACCATGCCTTCTTTAAAACCTGTTACCGATTTATCAACCGAATTTTCATCAGACAATATTTGATTTTCTGTTTGCTCTTTTATTGAAGTAATGGGTTCTACAATAGGTTGGGTATTTAATACATTTGTATCACTCAGTCCACTTGTTTCTTCGATTACCAAGTTGAGTGAAGCCTTTTGACCCTCTTTAGGGCTCTCTTTAGGTTGCTCATCAGTGGAACTTAATGGCTCCTCTTGCGTACTAGAATTATCCAAATTTAACTTTAGAGAAGATTTTAGCTCTTCTTTAGAATCAGAAGAGGGGGGACTTTTTATTTCGGGATCTTTGCGGCTTTCCACTGGAGATTCTGTAACACTTTCACTTAAAGAAAGTTTAATTTCTACCGGACTATTAGATGTATTTTGAACCGTTAAGTCCAAATCATCATCCTTTAAAGAAAGATCAGGAGTTGCATTTTTTTCAAGATTTTCTTTAGCGATCGTAGAATCAACGGCCTTATTTGACAGCCCTGAATTCTCTAGTGATCTTTTTTTATCTTCTGCTGCTTTTTTTAAAGCTTCTAATAAAACACTCAAAATTATTTCACTTTATCATTGGAAGACGTTTTCAAGAAACGTCCTACTTGCTGCAAATCACCATTACTAATATCTGGATTTTTAATAATGGTTGGCCGAATAAAAATAACCAACTCTGTTTTTTTCTTTTGATCACTCTTACTTGCAAATAACCCTCCTAAAACAGGCAGATCACTTAACCATGGAACCCCTGTCTTATCATGGCCGTTTAGGTCTTCAATTAGACCACCAATCACGGCCGTTTGCCGGTCTTTAAGGCGTAAGACTGAAGACATCTCTTTCTCTTGAATAACAGGAATCGCACTCTCCACTCCCGCATCTTTTAACGCTGGATTAGGATCGAGTACGGAGCCAATCTGCCTAGAAATAGTAGGCCTTACATTTAACGTAATATCACCATTTGCACTCACAAAAGGAGTTACACTCATGGTAAAGCCAACAGGAACGGTATGAATTTCACTCTCATAGGTTGTTAACCCCGCCGTTGTTGCTGTCGCCGCAGTGGTATTCACATCCACAGTAAAATACACCAAGTTATTTACCACCTTTAATAACGCAGTTTGATTATTAATTGCCATTATCTTAGGGCTAGATAATACTTTACTCTCTCCAAACGTCTTTAATAATTGTAAATTAGCCAATATGTTCCAGTCACCACTGGTAATGCCTAAGTTTCCACCTGTTGGATCAACGGTTGCAACTGAAAATCCTTCTGCAGGCCCTGAGAAAGGAGAAGATATTTTAAATCCACCTGAATCACCTAAAGCACGACTTCCTAATACTGACCAGTCAATTCCGGCTTGGTATTGATCGTTTAACAGTACCTCTACTACCGTTGCTTCAATTAAAACTTGACGATCTACTCGTGTAGTGACCTCTTTAATGTATCCTTTGATATTCTTATGTTTTTTGGCAGAGGTATAAACAGAAATAATACCCGCTTCTGGGTTCACTACCGTATTCTGCTCAAAACCTGATTCACTGTCACCCTTTTTAGAGCTTTCTAGCTGAGCTAAGAATTTTATATTATCCTCCAATCGTTGCCAAAAATCATGCTCAGACTTCACGGTTACTTTCGAAAAACTCCCTCCTGTTTTTTTTGTCGTCGTTTTTGTCCCTGTTGAACCAGAAACACTCATTCGCATATCAATTGAATCTTCACTAATTTTATTAATATTAACGTAATCTACTTTATAATTCCGCCACTCAGGAATATCTGGTTTAATCTTAATGGTATTGTGCTCAATTACATACATCAAACCCGCCTGTTCAGCAATGCGTTCTAATATTTTTTCTAACGGTTGATTCAATGCATTAATTGTCACACTCCCCTCTATTCCCTTATAAAGATCTATTTGCTTCCCCGCATCTTGTGCGACTTGAAACAATAGCTCTTTAACAGGCACATTCACGGCCGTAATCGAATAATGAGAAGAAGAGGAGTTTTTAAAGCTAGGAAGTTTAGGAGTACTGCTACCAATGATACTTGGGATAGGTGAACTGTTTTTTTGTTGACTTTCTATCTTAGGTGCTACAACAAGATGTCCATCTGCTATAAACTTATCGGAATTATCTGCGAGAGGTTTAAAAGCGGGGTTATAACAACCTGCAAGACCCGTTGTTATAAAAAAAGTAACAAGTAGTGTAAAACGACGTTTCATGGTAAGACTATTGAGTAACATTGATTATCCCATGCTGTTTTAAATTATTTTGAGTATATTGTAGATTTTTTAGCACTCCGCCAACGGTTACAATATAAGGTGCTGACCTCATTATTTCAGTAGGAAATTCAGAAATAATTCGCTCTAATGTTGAATAGCTGGCTGACGCTAAATAAAACACTCTAAATCGATTTATTGAGTTCGAACGCCCTAAATCCATTAATAAATGTATCGAATCCATCGAAAAACCCTGTTCTCTATAAAAAGCCATCGCCTCTTCTAAAGCACCTATATGAGGTGAAGCAATTTGAATAACATACATCTCTTCTGGCATCTGCATCAACCACTCTGTCGTACTCAAGTGCAACTCAAGTAAACGCTTTGATAACAAAGAACCATTTACTCGAAAAGACATACTACCATCAACATTCAATTGGTATTTAGGTGATTCTACACCATCCTTAATGGAGTCATGGCTATTTAATACCTGTTTAGTCTCATTCACCTTCTTCACACCCTCTAAAGAAGGTGAATCTTGAAATATTTTTTCCTCATCATATCCTTCTTTATCTAATTGTAAAGAAGAGTCTTGATTTGGGAAGGGCAAGACTTGCAACAACTCTGGTGAGCTATCCTTTGATACAACCATCTCATCTTTACTGAGCGGCTGACTATGAGAAGTACTATCCGAACTTAAAGAGAGATCAAATGGACGAAACATATAAAAAATGGCGAACAAAACAACAAGTACAGCGATAAGAAAAGAATAAAGCTTACCAGCGCTATTCTTTTTTACCACTAAAATATCTTTGGGCAACATTGAAATATGCTTTTTAGTCACCTTGTCATCATCTGAACTAAAAGCCGACATTAAAAGTTTATCTGCAATCGTATTAATTTCTCTAGGAACACCACCTGATAAACGATGAATTTTTTTTGACACACTAAGATCAAAAACATCTAACCCTTCGTAAGCCGCTCTCCTCATTCGGTAATTAAGATAAGAGCAAACCTCCTCAGGAGAGAGAGGAGGAATAAAAATATTATACGAAATACGACTTTTTAACTGTCTAATACTATCATTAGATAACGCAACATCAAGCTCAGGCTGGCCAAATAAAACAATCTGTAATAACTTTTCATCACTTGTTTCAAGGTTACTTAATAAGCGGATTTCTTCAAGCGTATCAAATGTCATAGCCTGGGCTTCATCAATCAGCATAACCACACGCTGACCTTCAGAGTACAAACGAACCAGCTCCTTACTAATTAACTCCAAAAGAGTAAACTTTAGAATTGAACCATCCAGCTTTAATCCTAGTTCAGCACAAATATGCATCAACATATCTTTAGGTGATAAATTAGGCGTATTAATATACAAAACAGTAAAGTGTTCAGGCAAAGAATCGGCAACCAAACGTAACAACATTGTTTTACCACTGCCAACTTCTCCCGTCACTTTTGTTATACCATCCCCACGAACAACGGTATAAACCAACGCCTCTAAAATATCTTGACGAGAACCATTTTTATAAAACACATCAATATCTGGCGAAGACTTAAACGGAAGTTTATTTAACCCAAAAAAAGCTCGATACATTAGTGGTTTGCCATATAATTTAGTGATATTTTAAAATATAGCTCATTTTACATAATTTACATAGTAAAAACGTGATAAAACCTTTGTATATCAGCGATGCAAGCATTTTTAAAGCTTTTTCTAAATCTCAGGCAAAAAAAAGCCCGCGATAGCAGAGCTATGGCGGGCTTTCGTAATATAAGCTTGGCAATGACCTACTCTCACATGGGACCTCCCACACTACCATCGGCGCTAAGACGTTTCACTACTGAGTTCGGAATGGGATCAGGTG
>WFNQ01000013.1 GCA_015488565.1 Thiomicrorhabdus sp. | reverse complement strand
GATTCAAGTGGTGTTCGAGGCGCGGCATGGTTATGAAAGAGGTTACTTCTTTTGCTGCGTTGAATAAGTTAAAAGCAACCGAAAAAGGGCTGTTAATTTTATTTGGTGGGCAACATTGTTCGGTATGTCATCGTATCAAACCCAAGCTGATATCCCTTATGGAACAGCAGTATCCCAATATGACCTTGGTGTATGTTGATTGTCATCGGGAATCGGCTGTGTGTGCTCAAAATGGGGTGATGAGCCTCCCTACATTGCAAGTTTTTTTTGAAGGCAAGTGTTTTGTTGAGGCGGTTAGAACATTTAGTTTACAGGGCGTTTTAGATAAAATTCAGCGCCCCTATCAATTACTCTTTTAGCGTTTTCCTTCACCACCCGCCTTGATTAAAAGCAGATCAAGCAGTCGATTAGGGAATATTCGTTTAAAAATAGCAAAGAGAATGGTTGGTACGGTCACGCGATAGCGTATTTTGGCCTTTGGCTTTTGTAAGGCATGAATCACGCATTTGGTCACGGCCTCGGGTGGTAAGGTAAAAGGCGCGCTTGGGCCAACGGTTTCAAGGCGACTTATCATGGCTTGGTAGCTGTTTTTATGTGCGCTGTTTTCGATTGTTATCCATTGTTTGAACTGAAGAAAAGCATTTTTTCGAAAATCTGAAATGATGGGGCCGGGTTCAATTAAACTGATTTGAATGTTATCTTGTTTTACCTCTAACCGTAAGGTATCTGCAAACCCTTCAATGGCAAATTTACTGGCATTATAAGCCCCCCGATAGGGCATGGCGGCAAAGCCTAAAATGGAACTGTTGTAAATTATTTTCCCCCCCCCTTGTTGGCGCATAATCGGTACGATTAAGTTGGTGAGTTCTTGAGTACCAAATACATTGGTTTGAAATTGATACTCCATCGCTTCACGGGTTAAATCCTCTACAGCACCGGGTAGCCCAAACGCGCCATTATTAAACAGAGCGTCAATGCGCCCATTGGTCTGTTGCAATATTTGTTTGAGTGCGCTTTGAATTGAGTGGCTGCTGGCGAGGTCGAGTTGAAAGCACTGGATACCTTGTTTATTTAGGTGTTGTACATCTTCCTCTTTACGGCAGGTGGCGATGACTTGATAGCCTAGATCTTGTAGCTGTTTTGCACACTGGTAGCCAATGCCTGTTGAGCAACCTGTAATTAGAATCGTACTGGGCGGAAGGAGTTTAAGCATTTTGCATCCGAAGTAGGTCTTGATGAACTTGGGTCATGTCGAGTTGTTGTAAGTCGCGAATACCTTCGTCCAATGCCTTTTCAGCAATCACGCCAGCGTGAGAAAATACGACAATTCCTTCTCGCATAAAGAGGATGGTCGGAATGGAGCGAACTTGAAATAGTTCGGCAAGCTCTTCCTCCTCCTCAATATTGATTTTACAGAAAGTAATGTCTGTAAAATTTTGTGATAAGCGTTCAAAAACGTCAGAAAACTGAGCGCATGGTGCGCTCCAAGAAGCCCAAAAGCTAAAAATAATAGTATCATTTTCTGGAATGAATGCGTCAAACTGGCTGTGTTTTAAATGATGTATTGCCATTATTTTCCTTTAAACACTTGGGTTACCACCCTTGGTGAGCAGGGTAGGATTAAGGTATTTTTTGAGTGATTCTTCATCTAAATCGGTCATCTCTAAAGCGACCTCTAAAACAGGTCTACCAGAACGATAGGCTTCCTTTGCAATGGCTGCGCCTTTTTCATAGCCAACCACGGTATTTAATGCGGTGACTAAAATGGGGTTGGCATTGAGCGCTTTTTGCAGGTTTTTTTCGTTAACGGTAAAACCTTTGATGGCTAGATCGGCTAATTGTGTGCTGGCGGTTGCGGCAATTTCAATGCTTTGCAATAGGTTGAGGGCAATCATGGGTAGCATGACATTTAGTTGAAAAGAACCGGATTGAGCGCCGATGGTAATGGCGGTGTGATTGCCCATGATTTGAGCGGCCACCATGGCGACCGATTCTGGAATAACCGGATTTACTTTGCCGGGCATGATGGAGCTACCAGGTTGTAAGGCTGGGAGTTGAATTTCGCCCAATCCGGCTAATGGACCGGAGTTCATCCAGCGTAAATCATTGGCTATTTTCATTAAACTGGCGGCTAATACATTTAATTGGCCACTGAGTTCTAATGCGGTATCTTGCGAACTTAATCCAACAAATAAGTTATCCATCGGTTCAAACGGAATACCGGTGATATCGGACAGGTGTTGAGAGACCAGTGTTCCAAACTTAGAATCGGCATTAATACCCGTACCCACTGCTGTACCACCTTGTGGTAGTTTATTTAGGCGTTTTTGGGTATCCGTGAGGCGTTGAATATTATCGGTAATTTGTGCACGCCAGCAAGCAAGTTCTTGGCTGAGTTTAACGGGCATGGCATCCATTAGGTGAGTGCGTCCTGTTTTAACGACATGCTCAAGCTCTTTTTCTCGATTGGCAAGGGTATCAACCAAGTGCGTTAAGGCGGGCAATAAATGCTCGGTTAAAGCGATGCTGGCCGCCACATGAATGGCGGAAGGAATGACATCATTAGAGCTTTGGCTCATATTGAGGTCATCATTGGGGTGTATCTCTGTGCCTGTTAACTGCTTGGCAAGCGTGGCCAATACTTCATTGGCATTCATATTGGTACTGGTACCTGACCCCGTTTGAAATACATCAATGGGAAAGTGTTGTTGGTAATCTCCCTGAATAACCTCTTGAGTCGCTTGTTGAATGGCGTTCGCTTTGTCATTCGTGAGTAAGCCAAGTGACTGGTTGCTTTGAGCGCAGGCCTGTTTGACATAGCAAAGTGCGTGAATAAAGGACGTTGGCATGGGTATTTGGCTAATGGGGAAGTTATTGATGGCACGCTGTGTTTGTGCCCCATAAAGTGCGTTTATGGGGACGTCTAAACTGCCCATGCTGTCTTTTTCAATTCGTGTTTGGTTGGTGGTATTTTTTTGATTTAACATAGTATTTTTAAGCGTTCTTTATTATGATTGTAAGATGTTACCCTAATCCCCAGATAGAAAGTCCGTTTATAGCGCAAGTCCTTGACGCGCCTAGCAAACTCAAAAAAGACGCATCACCAATAAGGTGACGTTGTCTTTTTTGAATTCACTATGCATATCAATTGCTTACACTCTAATTCGTATTTCTACCTGGGGATTAGGGTATTAGTGATGAATTGAATTTTATTTTACGCTTGTTTAATTTAAAAAGACAGAGAGAGTCCACTTTGGATAATAATGCGTTAGCTGACGAGTTGGTCAATAAAACACTGTGGTGGCGTTATTCATCTTCTGATGGAGAGGCGTCGCTGTTGCTCTCTTCCGAATTTACCTCTTTATTTGACTCTCCTATTCTTCACTTTGATGACATGATGGGCTGTTATCGTACCCCCATTATAGAGATTAAAATTCAAGAAATTTTAAACAACCCTGATGAAGATGTTCGTTTTATCGCGTCTTACGATACGCGTCAGGGAAAGATGTCGGTTCAGCATCAACTGCTTGTTTACAGTGACTCAGGAGAGCGTTGTGTCTTAGCAAATTGCATGGATGTTACCGAAATGGTGGCATTAGAGCGTGAGATTGTTGATGCACAAGGGCGGCTTTCCGTTGAGCGGTTGGTTGAACGTCAAGCTCAACTAGAAGAACAGAATCGCATTATCAATGAATCTTATCAAAAACAATCTCGTTTTCTTGCGTTATTAAGCCATGAACTACGCTCGCCTTTATTAGGTATTAGTAGCTTGGTTCAGCGATTGCGAGTGAATGAAACGGATGAAGAGGCACTTTCGGCACTGAAAGCGATTCATATTACGGCAGAACAATCTACTTTCTTAGTAAACGATATTTTGACTTACTCTCAGACTGAGTATGATGAAATAACCCTTCATCCTATGGCGTTTTCTTTGAAAGAGACGCTACATAATGTAAAGCAGTTAACACGCTCCATTGCGGCAGATAAAGGGTTGATTGTTTCATTAATTTATTTAGGAGAACAAGATCAGGTGGTTGGCGACAGTGTACGCTTGTCTCAAGTCTTAATTAATTTAATTGTAAACAGCATTAAATTTACCCAATATGGTGGCGTAAGCATTGAGGTGACTCAGGCTGACAAAAATAGATTCTTATTTAAGATAACCGATTCAGGTGAGGGGATTGCAGAGACGCAATTAGAGCGAATTTTTGAACCTTATGCCCAGTTAGAAAGTATTGGTAGTACTCAGAGTATTGGGTCTGGACTGGGGTTGTTAGTCGTTCAAAAGCTGATTTCATTGATGGGGGGAGAAATATCTGTTCAATCTATTTTGGGGGTTGGAACAACGTTCAGTTTTGACCTGTTATTTGGTGCTTGCACCAAAAATTCAGTGAAGAAAGAGAACTCGCGTTTAGAAAGTACGACTTTAGAGGCCGCAGCGACTAAGAGTAGTGTGGAGCATGTAACTCGCCCAACTGATGTGGTAAATACGTCCAGTGAAGGGCCTTATATTTTGATTGCAGACGACTCTAAAATTAACTTAATGGTTTTAGGAGGCTATTTACAAGAGTTAAACTGCTCCGTGGTTGAAGCAAATAATGGCCGTGAAGCGTGGGATCTCTTTCAAAAAAATACTTTTGATTATGTATTTTTAGATATTCAGATGCCTTTTTTAGATGGCATTGAGGTGAGTCATAAAATTAAATCGTGTGTGGCTGAAGGGTGTGCGGCGGCGAAAAATCTTAAAAAAGTATTTGCGGTGACGGCGGGAGGCGATGAGTCTAACTTTACCTTAGAAGGAGAGCCCGTTGGATCGAATGGCTTTGATCATTGGTTTGTTAAGCCGGTTACAAAAGAACAAATTATTGCTGCGTTACACAAGGAAGACGTGTCAGGGGGGGAGAAAAAGATCGGCCTTAAGGATGACACAGAAAAAACACTAGAAAAAACAGAAATCACTCATCATCTAGAGATGGAAAAAAAGACAGAAGACAGTGATGTGGTTAAAGGTGTTTGGGAAGGCATAGAGGATGTGCCCGAATCATTTCAGAAGTTAATCAATAACTTTTTATGGGAGTTTAAAAAAGACCTTAAAGAGCTGGAATGCTTTGTAGAAGAAGGCAGTACATTGGATATTGCTAAAAAAGCACACTATCTAAAAGGGAATTGCATGTTGTTGCAATTAAATGGTATGGTTACGGTACTGAGAGAAATTGAAGAAATGGCTCAAAAAAATGAGCATTTAATGGGTAATAAACAGAAAAAAATGCAGGTTATGCTAGAAAAATTAATGTTTGGACTAAAATATCTTGAGAAGTCCATAATGATTCGTCATAATGCATAAATAAATTAAAATTAAGCTACCGTTAATGTGCGAGTGGTAAATGGTTAAACTATTTAAATTGGGATCCTTCCATGTCTGAAAAAATTAGTATTTTGTTGGCCGAAGACCATGCTCTTGTTAGAGCTGGATTCAAATCTATTATTGACGCTGAAGACGGATTTGATGTCGTTGGTGAAGCGGAAGATGGCTTAGAGTGCCTGGAGCTAGTGCGAGCCAAGTCCCCTAAGGTTGTATTACTTGATTTGTCTATGCCAAAGTTAAGTGGTTTAAATGCCATTAGCCACATTAAAAAGCGTTACGGAGAAACAAAAGTGATTGTTTTAACGGCGGCTGAAACAACCAATGTGTGGAATGAAGTATTGGACCTTGGTGTGGCGGGTATTGCCATGAAGTCGATTTCACCTAAAGAGTTGATTAAAGGTATTTATAGTGTAATGGACGGTGAGTTGTTTATTCATTCTGAAATTCAACCTATCTTAGAAGAAGCCGCTGGTCTTAACAATAAACGCCTGTCGGTTCGTGAGAAGCAAGTGGTTAAACTGGTTGCTGAAGGCTATAAAACAAAAGAAATTGCCGAAATGCTAGAGATTAGTGATCGTACCGTATCAAAACATCGCGAAAACCTAATGACTAAAATGGGTGCAACCTCAACGGCTGAATTAACTAATTATGCCAATGAAACAGGGTTAACCAAAGTTCGATTAGAAGAGATCGAATAAGTACGTTTTCCACTTCATAAAAAAAGGGGCTTTTTAGCCCCTTTTTTTATGGTTAATTTAGAGGCTCGCTAATCGGAGCTTTCTTGGGTTTCATCTGGTTTAGGAGGGGTTGTATCCGCATCGGCTACATTAGACAGTCCTAAGTATTGGTTACGAAAGTTTTGAAATCCTTCTTGAACAAGAGCATAGGTTTTGTCAATATTGTCCGCAATACTGCCTTCCAATACCTTCATGTCACCCAGTAGCCCTTTGGCTTCTTCAAACCCTTGGGTGACACCACCACCAACGACCTCAATAAAACGATCAATTAACGCTTCTCCTTCAAGGTCAGGGTTTGCAGACTGAAAGGCAGAGAAAAAAGCCGTACTGCCATCCACTATGCGTTGAGCCGTGTTTTCTGGTGTCCAGTACTCCATGCCGCCTTGTTGCTGTAATGTCTCTTCGCTAATGGGGGCGGTAGCGCCTTCTGCTAGACCAAATTCAGCACTGAGTATCTCGTTTAATTTTTCGATGGCCGCCTGAAAAGTCAGTTTTAAACTGCTTTCATTTGCGGATTTTCCATCGCCAAATAGATGTGCGATTAAGCTGGCTTGCTGTTCAGTTTTCATGGTAGATAATGAGGAGGTTTCCGTTTTATCGGATAAATCATCAGGATTAACTGGTTTAGGGTTGGCTACGGCTTGATTCGCTGTATTTTGATACGCTTGAATTGGGTTGTTACTATTGATGTCAATCGCCATGATGTCATCCTCTTGTTAGATAGATTGATTCTAATAGAACTTATCGACCGTCTTATTAAAAACTTTAGCAAAAAAAATAGGAATACTGGTATCATTCCGATTATTGAGTGGTAATTTGGAATAAAATCAGATGGAACTAAATCTCGTTTATACGCGTATTGAAGATTATAAAGCACGAACTAAAGTGATTAGGGGGTATCTTTGACTACGATACCAAAGAAGAACGTTTAGTTGAAGTATCAAGAGAGCTAGAAGACCCCAATATTTGGAATGATCAAGCACTTGCTCAAGCGTTAGGTAAAGAGCAGTCTCAGTTGGAAATGATTGTTTCTACCATTGATGAGCTGGAATCAGGCGTTGAGTCGGTCAAAGAGATTTTAGAAATGGCCGAGATGGATAATGATCAAG
>WFNQ01000012.1 GCA_015488565.1 Thiomicrorhabdus sp. | reverse complement strand
GTACAATCTAAACGGTTGGGGTTATGAGTACAGATTCAATACAGGAAACACACATGAGCAAAAATATCGTTATTATTGGCGCCACCTCCGCCATTGCACAAGCCACGCTTCGACTCTATGCCGAATCACAAGACAACCTGTATTTACTGGGGCGGAATCAGGAACAACTCGAGACCATTGCCGCAGATGCTCGTGTACGAGGGGCAAATGAAGTGCATACTGCGGTGCTGGATGTGAATGAGTTTGCCACCCATGAAAGTACCTTAAATCCGATATTTGATATATTTAAAACGGTAGACCTAGCTCTCATTGCACACGGAACCCTTCCTAATCAGCCTGCTTGTGAAAAAGATGTACACCTCACTATGACCGAACTCAGCACCAACGGTATCAGCACCATATCGCTGCTCACCCTTCTCGCCAATCGCTTTGAACAACAGCAAAAAGGCTGCATCGCGGTCATCACCAGCGTGGCGGGCGACCGAGGACGACAATCCAACTACGTATACGGCGCGGCAAAAGGCATGGTCTCCATCTTTCTACAAGGCTTACGTAACCGTCTATATGACCACAAGGTACAGGTGCTCGACATCAAACCCGGTTTTGTCGATACTCCCATGACTGCGGATTTTAAAAAAGGCGCACTCTGGGCCAAGCCCGAACAAATTGCCAAAAGTATTGTAAAAGCCATTGATAAAAAACAGAACAAAACCCTCTACACCCCCTTATTTTGGATGGGGATTATGTTTATTATTCGTAATATTCCTGAAGGGATTTTTAAACGGCTTAAGCTGTAAAAAATACGTAATAAACTGCGACATTCTAAATAAAAACGCTAGAATAAAGCATGATTTCTTCCCACAAAGAAAAGGAAAAGCATATGACCAACACCGCCCCTAAAAATCCTCTCGCACCTTGGAAAAAAGGACTCATCTACTTTATTGTTCTCGGCCTATCCGCCGTTTTAATTTGGACACAGTTGCCACAAAGTCCTTATCCCACCGATTTAAATCGCGTTGGTGCTGGCAAACCTGCTGTGGTGCTGATTTATGATTCCAACAGCGCAGGCGGCATGATGGTCATGGAACTGCTCGCCCCTATTCGGGATGAATACGGTGATCAAGTGGAATTTTTAGTCGCCAGCATGGGATTGCCCGATGGACGAAATTTTGCAAAGCATTATGGTATCTCCAGCGGAGCGGTGGTCTTCTTTTCAGCCGATGCCAGCCAATACTTTACCGTACGAGCTCCCGAAAGCACCGAGGGTTTACGTAAAGAACTCAAAAAAGCGCTCTGATATAAAAAGATAAGTACCTGTTGCCATGATAAGTAAAAAACAGTACATTAATACCTTGAAAATAACTCTTGATAAAAGGAAAAATGAATATGGAAGGGACTCAAGATGCCATGACACAAATGCAAGCACTTTCAATGAGAGGGTATGAACTAGGACTAGAGTATGCTCCTAAGCTTGCATTAGCCATTATCACGCTACTGATTGGTCTCTGGATTATTCGTCTGCTTAGTAAGGTGATGAAAGCCTCAATGGAAAAATCGAAGGTAGATCCAACCTTAGTTCCATTTATAGTTAGCTTGACTTCTTGGATACTCAAGCTACTGTTATTTATCTCAGTTGCATCCATGATTGGAATCGCCACGACATCATTTATTGCTGTGTTAGGTGCGGCAGGTTTAGCCATTGGATTAGCGTTACAAGGTAGCTTAGCAAACTTTGCTGGTGGCGTACTTATCATGATTTTCAAGCCGTATAAAGTGGGCGATTTAATCGAAGCGCAGGGGCACTTAGGCGTTGTTAAGGAGGTTCAAATTTTTAATACCCTTTTAACCAACCCTCAAAATAAGCAAGTCATTATTCCTAATGGCGCTATTTCAAACGATTCAATCGTTAACTTCACCACGGAAGGGGCGATTCGAGTCGATTTGACGGTAGGAATTGCCTACAATGCAGATATTACAAAAGCGAAATCTGTCTTAATGTCTGTCTTAAACAATCATGACAAGGTATTAAAAGATCCCGCGCCTTTTGTTGGCGTGGTTGAATTAGCTGATAGCTCTGTTAACTTAGCCGTGCGCCCTCACTGTACGCCAGATGATTATTGGGATGTCTTTTTTGATGTCAATGAACAAATTAAAGTGGCCTTGGATGAAAATCAAATCAGTATTCCATTCCCACAAAGAGATGTGCATCTTATCAACACATAAATGCACATTTGTTCACACTTCATTTTCCATTCATTCAACCCCCTTTTACAGGGGGTTTTTTGTAGCCCAAATCCTTACATAGAAACATGAAAAAATAGTGTAAGCATTAGGGTGTGCAGTATTCAAAGACTTTCTCCACGGCTACTGATAAAATGGTGCTGTCAAAAATTAAGGAACTTTTATAGTTAAGCGCTTTTATGATTAATCTAATTCTTTGTGGTGGTTCGGGCACACGCTTGTGGCCAATCAGTCGTACGTTATTACCCAAGCAGTTTGTGCCTTTGTTTCAGGAGCAATCGCTGTTTCAAAAAACAGTGTTACGCAACCAAGCGTTTTGCGATCAATTTTTAATTGTCTCCAACCAAGAGCAGTATTTCTTGGCATTAGACCAGATGCAAGCCCTTGAAAAAACTTCCCCCCCCTCTCTAAAAAGCCAATTTGTACTAGAACCCGTGGGTCGTAATACCGCTCCGGCCATTGCACTTTCTTGCATGTCTCTGGATGCGGATGCCATTGTCTTTGTGACCCCGTCAGATCATTTAATTAAAGATGAAGCCGCTTATGAAGCCGTGGTTAAGCAAGCCAAAACGCTTGCAAAACAGAACAAGCTGGTTACCTTTGGCATTCAGCCTACTTATCCCGAAACGGGGTTTGGCTATATTGAGGCCAAAGGAGAGGATGTACTCTCTTTTAAAGAGAAGCCTGAGCTTTCGGTGGCCGAATCGTATCTTGAGCAAGGTAATTTTTATTGGAACAGCGGCATGTTTTGTTTTAAGGCGGGGGTCTTTTTAACTGAACTGGAACAGCACGCACCCGAGATATTTCAAGCGTGCCAAACGGCCTTTAAACAAACACAACAAGGTGATTTTTTACGGATTCCTATGGCCGAAATGGAAGCCATTCCAGCGGATAGCATTGATTATGCCGTCATGGAAAAAAGTGCACACGTTAAGGTCATTCCCAGCGATATTGGTTGGAGCGATTTAGGTAGCTTTGAGGCGCTGGATCAAGAGCTTGAAAAAGATGAAAAAGGAAATACGCTCAGTGACCATACCCTCTTACTGAACGCCAAAAACAACCTAATTCTTGGAAATCAACGTCTTATTTCGTTAATTGATATTGAAAACTTAATGATTGTCGATACCGATGATGCTCTGCTGATTGCGCCAAAAGGGTCGGGGCAAAAAGTGAAAGAAATTGTGGCTCAGCTCAAAAGCCAAGGCAGCGAGTTACCTCAAATTCACCGTACCGCCCACCGTCCATGGGGAGCTTATACTATTTTGGAATCGGCTGAAAGATACAAAATCAAACGCATCGTGGTCAAACCAGGTAAAACATTAAGCTTGCAAAAACACCTGCACCGCAGCGAACACTGGATTGTGGTCTCAGGTACGGCCACCGTGACCGTTGGTGACAAGGTTCAGTTGGTTCGTCCCAATGAATCGACCTACATTCCCATTGGCGAAAAACACCGCTTGGCGAATGATGGTCGTTTGGATTTGATTTTAATTGAAGCCCAAGTGGGGGAATACACGGGTGAAGATGACATTATTCGCTTTGACGATCAATACGGCAGGCAATAACAGCGTATGACCCCCATTTCACCGCAACGCGCCAGTCTTTTTTTAGTGACATTTATGTCTCTTTTGCACCTATTTTTGGTGTTCAATGTGGAGTTGGGCGGCGATGAAGCCCACTACGCGCTCTATGGTTTACTGCCCGACTGGAGTTACTTTGACCATCCGCCCATGGTGGGCTGGTTACAAATCATACCGATGTGGCTTGCGCCTTATGATTGGAGTGCGCGTCTGGTGCCAATTGGGGTCTATATTTTATTAAATGCCCTGCTCTATCGCGTCACCCTTGAGCTGTTTTGCAAGCAAGCTCCCAATAACGACTGGCAAAACCGTCAACCCATACCCAATGCCAGTAAATGGCTTGGATTTTGGAGTCTTGCGCTGTTAAACAGTTGTTTGATTTTGACATTAATGGGCATGGCCATGTTGCCAGATAACCCGTTAATGGTCGTCAGTTTGGCGCTGATTTTGGTGGTGATTAAACTGCTTGAAACCAATGCCTTTAAATATTGGTTATGGCTTGGATTTTTGATTGGGCTGGCGGCGCTGTCTAAATACACAGCGGTGACTCTGGTGGCCTCGCTTATTT
>WFNQ01000011.1 GCA_015488565.1 Thiomicrorhabdus sp. | reverse complement strand
GCACCAAAAATATCCGTGCCGATTCGAACAATGGTCGCACCTTCCATAATAGCGGCTTCTAAGTCGCCCGACATGCCCATTGATAGCGTATCCAGAGCCCATTCAGGGTGTTGTTGATTGAGTTGTTCCAAAAGCGCCCGCATTTTAGCAAAGGGTTGGCGTTGTGCTGTTAATCCTTCATGCTTTTGTGGAATGGCCATTAACCCTCGGAGTTTAAGGTGTGGCAATGTCGCAATAATGGGCGCAATCTCGAACAACTCTTTGGGTGAAAATCCTGCCTTACTAGGCTCTTCGCTGATATTCACTTCCAGTAAAATATTTAATTTCTCCCCCCCCTCAGGACGTTGTTGACTTAACCGTTGCGCAATTTTTAAACGATCCACGCTGTGTACCCATTGAAAATGTTCTGCGATAGGCTTGGTTTTATTGGATTGAATCGGGCCAATAAAATGCCACTCTAGCTGAGGACATTGTTCTATTTTAACTAAGGATTCTTGCAGATAATTTTCACCAAACGCCTTCTGGCCTTGTTGTGCAATCGCTTGAATGGCTTCAATGGGTTTGGTTTTACTCACGGCTAATAACGTGACCGAATCAACGGGTCGGTTGGCTTGTTCACAAGCCGCTTGAATACGCTGTTTAACAGATTGGTAATGTTCAATAATAGAGTGAGGCATTGTGATTTACTTGAAGTGAATTAAGTGGGTATTGTATAAAAATAAAGGCCATGATTTAAAAAATATTCTCCCCTATTGAGCAAAGGTATCGTAATAAAAAAAACTGTTAACATCTCATTAAAAGGTTTGAATTCGGATCTCCTTTTTATGCACTATATCGGCGTATACTTAATAGGATAGATTCTTTTAAATAACTTATCTGGAGGATAAATGAAAAAAGTTAAATCAAGTGAAAAAAACTACCCTTATGCCGATAAAATTGATCGTAAATCTTATGAAGAGACGAAGCGGTTATTGCAAATTGAGTTATTGAAATTGCAGAAATGGGTGAAAGAGAGTGATAAACGTATTGTGCTTGTTTTTGAAGGGCGTGATGCAGCAGGTAAAGGGGGAACCATTAAGCGTATTATGGAACACCTTAACCCACGTGGCGCACGCGTGGTCGCACTGGATAAGCCGAGTGAAATCGAAAAAGGTCAGTGGTACTTTCAACGCTATGTACAAAACCTACCAACGGCGGGTGAAATTGTCCTGTTTGATCGGTCTTGGTATAACCGGTCAGGTGTAGAGCGTGTAATGGGGTTTTGTACTCCCCAAGAGTACACCCAATTTATGCGTCAAGTACCCGAGTTTGAACGGATGATTACCGAAGATGGTATTACCTTAATTAAATTCTGGTTTTCGGTTGGTCGTAAAGAGCAATTACGACGCTTTAATGCACGTAAAAATGATCCATTAAAGCAGTGGAAATTAAGTCCGATGGATTTAGCTTCTTTAGATAGATGGGATGATTACACTAAAGCTAAAGAAGATATGTTTTTCTACACCAACACCACACAAGCCCCATGGTCGGTGGTGAAATCGAACGATAAAAAACGTGCGCGTTTAGAGACCATGCGTTACTTTTTAAATTCGATTCCCTATGAGGGGAAAGATGAAGCGGTTGTGGGTAAAACTGACCCGCTTATTTTGAGTTCGGGTGAAGATATTTTTCAAGTCGATTAAAAAAGGAATATGGACATGAATATTGAACAACATGCTTATGAAGTCGTGGATGGTTTTCGTAAAAGTTTAACGGATGACCAGTTAAAAGGGTTAGGAAAAGAAAGTTTAGAGGAGTTGCATATTCTGATTGAAGCGGCGTTAGGTAAAGCCATTTCTACCGCACTGCATGAAACGGTCAAAGAGGTGGAAGCCTTAGCGCAATCGACCCGAAAACGCTTAACCTCGATTGAGAGATTAGAGAACCGTTGTGAGGAGGAGTTATAGCGTTAAGACCACTCTGTTAAGAACGGTAATGTATGCCTAAACCCTAATCCAGTCGTAAGGCTGGCTTAGGGTTAGGCATTTTTTTTTGATGGTTGGCGGAGCAGAAATAATAATATGCCAAGGTGTACATGCGTGTGTATCTTGGTTGGTTTGATCTAGCCAATAGGAAAACAGTTCGGCTAAGTCTCCGTCAAAACAGCCCGGTAATCCTAAGTCACTGCTCAGGCGATTGGTTATTTTCCAGTCTTCTAGTAGTGTACTGCAACCAATGGCTTGGGGGGGGAGGTGCTGGCT
>WFNQ01000010.1 GCA_015488565.1 Thiomicrorhabdus sp. | reverse complement strand
GGGGCTGGGGCAGGTTGTTTTTACGTCGGTATTTGGTTTTTTAATCGCGCTCTCTCTTGGGTTAGAAGCGATTTCTGCATTGTATGTGGCGGTGGCATTAACGTTTTCTAGTACGATTATTATTGTTAAGTTGTTGTCGGACAAGGGCGAATTGGATGCGTTGCATGGGCGTATTGCGATTGGTTTTTTGATTGTGCAAGATATTGTAGTGGTGTTGGCAATGATTGGGTTAACGGCGACAGGTCAGGCGCAAGAGAGCAGTAATCTTGGCTTTGAGTTTGTTATGGTATTGGTTAAAGGCGTCTTTATGCTGGTGGTAGTGGCGCTGTTAATGCGTTATGTGATTCCTAAGCTGTTAAACCGTTTGGCGCATTCGCCTGAATTACTTATTTTATTTGCGATCTCTTGGGCCATGATGGGCGCTACAGCAGGGTATTTACTTGGATTTAGCCAAGAAGTGGGCGCGTTTTTGGCAGGTATTTCATTGGCTTCGACGCATTATCGTGAGTTAATTGGTGCGCGTTTGGTGAGTTTGCGTGATTTTTTATTGCTGTTTTTCTTTATTAGCCTAGGTGCTAGTTTGGAGATGGAAACCTTAGGAGGACAGGTGGGGGATGCATTATTGTTGTCGGTGTTTGTGTTGGTGGGTAATCCATTAATTGTGATGGCCATTATGGGGTATATGGGCTATCGAAAACGCACGGGATTTTTAGCGGGATTAACCGTGGCACAAATTTCGGAGTTCTCATTAATTTTAGCGGCATTAGGGTTTAGTTTAGGGCATATTAATCAAGAAACGGTTGGTTTGGTAACTCTGGTGGGCTTGATTACGATTTCGGCATCCACCTATATGATTTTATATTCCCAGCAACTTTATGGTTGGTTGTCTCCTTATTTGGGGGTGTTTGAGCGTAAAGAGGCATATCGTGAGGTGGCGCTGGATCAGCAAGAGATGGCACAACCTGCGGAGGTGATTGTATTTGGTTTGGGGCGCTTTGGCATGGTCATCGCCCAAACGTTGCAGCAACAAGGGGTGAATGTGTTGGCGGTGGATTTTGATCCGTTGTTAATTCACAAATCGGCAGAACACGCTGTTCCTACTCGTTACGGGGATGCCGAAGACCCTGAGTTTATTCGTAG
The DNA here is from genome assembly GCA_015488565.1 of Thiomicrorhabdus sp. Classification (GTDB taxonomy): domain Bacteria; phylum Pseudomonadota; class Gammaproteobacteria; order Thiomicrospirales; family Thiomicrospiraceae; genus Thiomicrorhabdus. The sequence goes on along the minus strand of WFNQ01000010.1, from coordinate 7,966 downwards.
TTTGCCATTAACGGATGCCACATGGGTGGTGAGTACGTTACGAGACAGTCATATTAATATGGCGTTATTTCAGTCGCTAAAATCGAGTGATTTTAACGGTAAAATAGCCTTAGCCGTGAACAAGTCTTCTGAGATGGCAAAATTTAAAGCCTTGGGGGTAGATATGGTTTTGTTGCCGTACCATGATGCCGCCATTGAAACGGTACGACGTTTACGAGAGTAGCCTTTGTTGAAAAATAGGGGGGGGGAATATTTTTTAATTGGTGAGCTATTTTGTGTAAAGCCCTCATAAAAGAACAGAAAGACTAGGAGTGAGTATGACAGCACTAACCCATTTGTTATTGGTTTCAACGTCCGTTAAACATGAACAGACGTTGTTTGATTGGACGCTTAATCTGGCACAAAACCAGGGGGCAAAGCTCTCTGTTTTGCGCGTGTTGCCAGAGATGGATCAAGGTTTATTCTCTTGGTTTGATGCGTTAATTCCGGAGGAAGTGAAAGCGCGAGAAAAGCAAACGGTATTGACGGAGTTTGAAGGGTGGTACTCTCAGGCAAAAGAAGCCGGGGTCAAGTTGGAGATTCAAATTGAGTTTGGTAAGGTTTTTTATCGTGCTATTCAATATGTTTTGAATCATTCGGTAGACTGGTTGATTAAGAAAACGGATGAAGCTTCTCACGCGTTAACCGCCCATATTTTTGATAGCCATGATTTGCACTTATTACGAAAGTGCCCTTGCCCAGTGCTGTTACATAAACACGGCACATGTTTGCCTTTTAAAAAGGTGATGGCCTGTCTCGATGTGGATTTGGATGCTGATTTAACCAAACCCGATGCGTTTAACCAGTCTATTTTAAACAGCGCATTAAAAGTGGTTGAACAAGATGGTGCAAATTTAGAGGTACTTCATGCATGGCAGGCCGATACTGAAAACTGGGTACGGTATTGGAATACGGATATATCTGAAAAAGCCTTGTTTCAATTTAGAGAGGAAGTACGAAGCCAGCACTTAAAGGCGATAGAAGTCGAGTTAGAGGCATTAAATATGCCCAATGCAACGGTTGAAATGGTTTTGCCTAAAGGGGAGGCAACAGAGGTAATTCCACCCATTGTTGCCTTGCATCAAGTAGATTTATTGGTGATGGGGACATTGGGCCGTCATGGTTTGCCGGGGATGATTATTGGCAACACCTCCGAATCCATTCTTGAGCAAGTAAACTGTTCTGTTTTAGCCTTAAAGCCAAGTCACTTTGTTTCACCTGTTCTTCCCGTGTTATAAAACGATATGGGGGGAAAGTTTAGGTTTGAAATTTTTTATAATTTTGCTTTTGCGATTTCTCGCAGTTTAGGCACGCTTAATTTAGCTTGATCGGCCATTTGAATGGCGCGAGCAAGGCGAGCGGGTGCAGAACGCCCCATACAACCGTGTTGCGGGTCGCCGTTAAAAGCGTCAATCAGTCCTTTCATTAAATGCGTTCGGTCATTTTTGGTTTCGGTTAGCCAGTCCTGAATATCCAATACATTATCGGCAACGGCTTGCATTAAGTCGGAATGCTGTTGAGCAAGTTGCTCAACGTTGCCACCTACTTCTAGGCCAGCTATGTTCGTGGTTAAAATATAGAGGTTTTTGCGAACCAGTTCATAGAGCAGCGCTTCTTCGGAGTCCAAAATGAAACTGGGTAAATCCAGTGTCGATAGGGCGTAACAGATAAGTTTTGCGTGTTTTCCATAGATGGGCGAGGGAATTACAATTTTGCTGTCCATGCCTTTTTTCTTTTCAAACCAGACGGAAATAACTGTTGGCTCTTCGATGTTGGCGGCGTGCCAGTCGCGTGGCAACAGTTCGTTTTGCAGTAAAATAATATTGTTTTTCCACACTTGTGGCAGGTTTGCCAGTGTTTGGGCAAGGTCAGCTTCGCCTACGGAGACTAATATGGCCGTGGGGTTTGGAATGCTTTGTGCAACGGTTTGCATTGACATGGTGCGATTAATGGCTTGAACGGGGTAGCCCAGTTTTAAAAAGCCACGAGCAAAAACACTGCCGAGTTCACCGAGTCCAATTACGATAATAGGGTCTTTCATCTCTTTTCCTTTTTTGGGTTTGACGAACTAATTTTGTCTGTAGCGCACCAAAATAGCCCATTTGTAAGTGGGGTTTTCGAGTAAAATGGTTCGCACATTATAGCAATGAGAATATTAGCAATGAATGAACAAAAAGCAAAATTTACTTGGCACTATTACGTTATGGGATCGGGGGCTCTGTTGGCTATGCTGGCTGGCACGTTGGACTCTTTTAGTGGGGTCATTACGGGACTTTCTTTGTCGTTGGTGAGCTTACCACGTCTGCCACTTAAAACGTTAACTCGTTTGGGTTTTATGGCGGCTTTTATGGTGCTGTATGTCTTTTCATTTCCAAGTCCTGATGTGGTGCGTGAAAAAATGGCTGGACAGCATGTGCCAATGGATCCCGCGCTGATGTCTCCAAGTCATCATGCCGAAATGTCTGCGATGCCACCTGTTGCAACACCTGAAGCTGACACAAACGTTTCGGTGGAGCCTGAGACGACCCCCTGATTCTTAGTAGTTTCCATTCTCAGGCAGACTTCTAGACAAAAATAGAGAAAGGTTATGAGTTCCAAGGCGTTAGAAGATTATTTAAAAATTATTTATAAGTTGGAAAGTTCAGTGCCAAAGGGGAAGGGGGTGCAGACGTCCTCCATTGCCGAGCGCTTGTCTATTTCACAAGCGTCTGTTTCTAATATGCTTAAAAAATTAGCCGAAAAAAAACTTATTAAATACGCGCCTTATTATGGCGTAACGTTAACAATGTCAGGCCGAAAAATAGCATTAAATATGGTACGTAAGCACCGAGTTTTAGAACAATATTTGGTGGAACGACTGGGCTATTCTTGGGATGAGGTCGATTCGGAGGCTGAGGTGTTAGAACATGCTATGTCGGACAAGCTTACCAACCGCATGTGGGAAGTATTAGGGAAGCCGACACACGATCCTCATGGCTCTCCAATTCCTAACGAACTGGGTGAGGTGGCGGAGTGTTCCTTACCGTCTTTGTGCGATGTGGCACTTGGGCAGAAAATGGTGGTTAGGCGTATTAAAAATCGCAGTCCGAAAGAGTTACGCTATTTAGCCTCCATCGGATTGGTGACAGGTGTTCCACTTGAAGTAACCAATCGTTCATCCGAAAAAGGCCCTTTTAGAGTGTTGATTAACCATCAAGCAGAACAGCTGATTGATTATCAATTGGCTCAGTTTTTACTGGTTTCATGTGAAAGCAATGAAGGGACAAAAGGTCATGCCGAATAGTACCAGTCATTTTTACCAAGAGCTTTTAGAGGGAATGGTTACCTCTGTTGTTTGGGTAAATGCACAAGAAAAAATTCAGTTTATGAACAGTGCGGCAGGTGAGTTGTTTCAACTGAGTACAAGCCGGTTGATCAATCAAAAGTGGACGGTGCTTTTTCCTGATTTGGTTCCCGATTTACAGCAAGCAACGGAAAAAAAAATTACGGTACATGAGTATAATATTTTGGTTGCGGGCATGGGAACGGTGCGAGTGAGTTGCACTATCTCTCCTTATGAAATACAGGGTGAGCAGGGCTGGTTGTTTGAGGTATTTAATACAGAACGTCATCACCGAATTGTGGAAGAGGATGAACGTTGGCATCAGTATGAAGCGGGTAATTTACTGGTTAAAACGCTTGCGCATGAGGTTAAAAATCCATTGGCGGGTATTTTAGGAGCCACGCAGTTATTGCAAAAACGCCATCAGCCTGGCGATCGTGATTTGGTTTTTTTAGAGGTGATTTCAAAAGAAGTGTTACGCTTAACCAACTTGGTTGACCGAATGTTAGGCCCTAAAAACAGTTGTGAAAAAGAGTGTCATAACGTGCATGAACTGATTCGTTATGTATTGCAAATTGTAGAGGGAGAAAAACCGCCTAATATTTTTATAAAACAGGATTACGACCCCAGTATTCCTGAGGTCTTGATTGATTTTGAGGCGATGGTTCAAGCACTTTTAAACTTAGTCAAAAATGCCATTCAGGCGATGGAACGACATGGCGGGTTACTGATTATTAAAACGCGTATTGAACATAAGTTTACATTAGGTACGAATACCCATCCATTGGTGGCGGTAATCAGTTTTATTGATGAGGGAGAGGGCATTCCCGAATCGGTGTTTGATTCCATTTTTTACCCGATGGTGAGCAGTAAAACAGAGGGAACAGGACTGGGGTTGTCCGTTTCTCAAAATATTTTACGAAATCATGATGGTTTAATTGTGGCAGAAAGTGCCCCAGGAAATACCGTATTTCATGTTTATCTTCCATTAAAATATAGGAATAGCTAATCATTATGGGTATCAAACAAGAGAGTAGCCCCATTGTATGGATTGTGGATGACGATGCATCGATTCGTTGGGTGTTGGAAACGGCGCTTGAGGACAAACCTTATGATGTAAAAACATTTGAATCGCCACTGCAAGCACTTAAAACGTTCGAAAATACACCGCCAACGGTTGTGGTGAGTGATGTTCGAATGCCCGATATGGATGGCTTGACGTTTATGGAGGCGATTCATGAAAAGGATAAGAGCATTCCCGTTATCATCATGACGGCGCACGCAGATTTAAACACGGCGGTTAAGTCCTTTCAGAGTAAAGCATTTGAATACTTACCAAAACCGTTTGATATTGATGAGGCGATAGGGCTGGTCGATCGTGCGGTAAAACGCCAGCTTTCAGGTGGGGTTTCTCGGGTTAAAAGAGTGCTTAAAGCAGAAAAGCAACCCCTTAATATTATTGGCGTAGCACCTTCCATGCAAGAAGTGTTTCGTATTTTAGGGCGTGTGGCTCAATTGGATGTCACTGTTTTAATTAATGGGGAAACGGGAACGGGTAAAGAATTGGTGGCACAGGCATTGCATGAGCTAAGCCCCAGAGCCGATGCCCCTTTTGTGGCGTTAAATACGGCAGCCATTCCAAGGGATTTATTAGAGTCTGAATTGTTTGGGCATGAAAAAGGCTCCTTTACCGGCGCACACTCACAGCGTATTGGTCGCTTTGAAGAGGCCAATGGCGGCACGTTATTTTTAGATGAAATTGGTGACATGCCCGTGGATTTGCAAACACGACTATTACGCGTGTTAAACGATGGTATTTTTTATCGTGTTGGGGGTAGAACACCCGTGACCACCGATGTACGTATTGTGGCCGCAACCCATCAAAATATGGAAAAACTGGTAAGTGAAGGGCGATTCAGAGAAGATTTATTGTATCGTTTAAATATTATCCGCATTAATGTTCCTGCATTACGAGAGCGCCAAGAGGATGTTCCGTTGCTATTGCGTTTTTATATGGAAAAAGAGGCGCAAGCGTTAGGGTTGGAAGAGAAGGTACTCAACCCAAAAGTAGAGCAGTTCTTATCCCGTTTGCCATGGCCTGGTAATGTTCGCCAATTAAAAAGTTTATGTACGTGGTTAACCATTATGGCGCCTGACAAAATCGTTCAAATGGAGGACTTACCGCTGGAATTGAAAAATCCAATACCGTCTCTCACAGTGGAGATGGGAGCGGATCAATGGGAGTTGGGGCTAGAGCAGTGGTCAGAGCAATTTTTGCAAAGTGGCCGAGAAGGGTTGCATACTTGTGCGGAAGCGAAGTTTGAAAAAGTATTGATTAAATCAGCACTGAAAGCCAGTCATAATCACCGTCAAAAAGCGGCTATCTTATTGGGTTGGGGGCGCAATACCTTAACCCGAAAAATTCAGACATTAGGGATGGAAGAGTAAAAAGAATGTTAAAAGAGTTGTGGCAATATGTTTCAAATACGACAGAAAACCCAATAGCCAAAAAAATGGGATTTTTAAGTGAGTCCATTGCCATGGAGGCGAGAGCTAAACGCTGCAAACAGAGCTGGGGGGTACACTACCAGAACTGCCAAAAAGCCATTTTACAAGCCTCACTGCGTTCGGTACAAAAGCGAACCGTGCTGGTGTTGGGAGCGGGATCGTTACATGATGTGCCATTGGGTATTTTATCGACTCAGTTTGATCGAGTTTTATTGGTTGATTTGGTTTTTTTAAATTCGGCACGAAGCGTTGCGCAGCAATTTACCAATGTTGAGCTGATTGAATACGATATTACTGAGTCATTAGCACGTATTCATATCGGTTTGCCAATGGTTGATACCCCTATGGCATGGTTAGACGACCTCTCTATCGACTTAGTGGTTTCATTAAATTTAATTACCCAGTTACCACTTATTCCAGTGCGCTGGTTAATAGAGCATTTTGAGTTCTCAGAACAAGAGGGAGACGTTCTTGGTAAGCAGCTCATTTTGGCACATCTTCTTTATTTACAGTCGTTTGACGGCGAAGTCTGCTTAATTGCGGATCGTGAGGGGGTGGAGTATAACGCGGAAGGTCAAGAGTTGGATCGTTTTGACCCGTGGTGGGATATTGAACCGCCTAAAGCCATCACTACTTGGCAGTGGGAGTTGATGCCTTTAGGTGAGGTTGACCGAAATCGTAGCCAGAAAAACAGAGTAGGGGTCTCTTTTTTATAAAGAGACCCTATTTAGGCCTATTTGAATTGAGTGACTGTTTTTACAGTGCATCGGGGCCTGTTTCTTCCGTACGGATACGGATAGTTTGTTCAATATTGGTGACAAAGATTTTACCATCGCCAATTTTTCCAGTTTGAGCGGCATTAATAATCACTTCGGTTGCGGCATCAACAACTTCGCTTGCAACGGCAATTTCAATTTTTAATTTAGGCAAAAAATCAACAACATACTCTGCACCACGGTACATTTCAGTATGGCCTTTTTGACGTCCGTATCCTTTTACTTCCGTGACGGTCATGCCGTGAATATTAATCTCATGTAATGCATCACGAACATCGTCCAATTTAAAAGGTTTGATGATAGCTGTAATTAATTTCATTTTAATTCCTCGTATAAATTGTCTTGTTTGGTTTTTGGATAGCTAGCTAAATGCTCTCCCATTTTGATTGGAGTACCCGCAACAACATGCCCTAATTCAGGCAGTTGATTTTCTGGCGTTAAGAGTACCACAGTTGAGCCCATATTAAAGCGTCCGATTTCATCGGCCTTGTTAAAGGTCAAGTTTGCATCCGAATAATCCCAGTGTTGAATGGTGGGCTGGTATTCTGGCGTAATTTTTCCTTCCCAAACGGTTTGCATACTGCCCACAAAAATAGCACCAACCATAATTAAACAGAAAGGCCCTCGTTCATTTTCAAAACGAATGACTAAGCGTTCATTGCGTGCAAATAACCCCTCTACATTACGCACGGTGGCGGGGTTGACGGCAAACAGATCACCAGGGATATAGGTCATGGAGAGCAGTTTTCCCTGATCTGGAATGTGAATACGGTGATAGTCTTTTGGTGAAAGGTAGATCACGGCAGCCTCACCGTTTTCAAAGGTTTTTGCATAGCTGATATCGCCTCCAACCAGAGCCTCAACTGTGTATGGATGGCATTTGGCTTGAATAATTTGATTGCCATCAATATGAGTGGATTGGCTCACGATTCCATCAACGGGGCTAACCCAAGCGTTTTCTGTTGGATCAATTGGACGTGCTTCGGGTTTTAAGGCGCGGGTAAAAAAGTCGTTAAAATGACGGTAGCTGCTGAGATCTTCATTGGCCGCTTCACTGATATTAATACCGTATAGCTTGGTAAGCAGTTTGATGGTGTTGTTTTTTATCCAAGGAGTTTCTACCTGCATAAACCAGTGCATACCTGAGGAGAGCAGGTGTTTGGGTATGAAGTATTGCGGGGTAACTTTAATAAAGTCTGAAAAGCTGATCATTTTAAATGGGTATCCAATGCGTATATTAATGCCGTGTATGCGATGCCCAAATCCTTATATAGAAACACGAATCTACCGCAATTCTTTGAAAAACCTAGGGTTTTAAAAT
>WFNQ01000009.1 GCA_015488565.1 Thiomicrorhabdus sp. | reverse complement strand
TGGCGCAGCAATGTTCAGCCAAGTTGTTATTGAATGGTTCACCAAATTTACTCAAAGAGCTTCCGCAAGCCGATGGCATTCAGTTAGCCTCACACGCCATTTTTAACTACACAGAACGGCCGATTGCAAACGATAAACTATTGGGGGTTTCAACCCATAATGAAGCCGAAATTAAACAGGCTTTAAAGCTGGATGCCGATTTTATTTTACTGTCCCCAGTTAAAAAAACCACTTCTCATCCAGAAATAGAAGCAATGGGCTGGCAACGTTTTGCAGAACTCACGACAAGCATTCCCATTCCCGTATTTGCACTAGGAGGTATGAGCTCAGAGGACATCACAACCGCAAAACAATACGGCGCACAAGGCGTAGCTGCTATTTCAGGGTTTTGGCCTAGTGTTTAAACTCAAAATCGTTACCGATGGTAACTATTCAGCCAAGCTCTAATAGGGGGGGGAATATTTTGGACTTAATCATTGCACCGTCATTATCGGACTTGATCTAAACATCTCGTATTGCCTCTGTAGGTCTTCTGCTCAAGCCAAAGGATGACGAATAAAGAGTTTTAGGTCGTATAAACAGAGCTTGGTAAGCGAGCAATAATATGTTGAAGTTGTTGTTGCAGGTCGTTTAGGTTGCCTGTGTTGGTAATGATGACGTCGGCAATGGCGAGTCGTTCTTGGCGACTGGCTTGCTGGTCGATGATTTTTTGAATTTGTTCAGGGCTACTTTGATCTCGTTGGCAGGCTTGTTTTAATTGCTGTTCAACAGAGGTGTCAACCACCCAAATTTGATCAAGGTAGTCGGGTGTATGTCCATTTTTTTGGATGCTTTCGGCGAGCAGCGGGATGGCAACAATAATGAGAGGGGGGGGGCAAGCTGAATTGAGGTTGCTCAAGAGAAGGTGCTCTGGAGTAAATTTTTGTTTGAGTTTGGTGATTTGTTTTTGAACTTCGGTTTGAATCATGGGGTGCAAAATGGCTTCAAGCTGTTTTTTGGCCGTGTGATCGTTAAAAATTATTTCTCGTAATGCACTGCGATTTAATGTGGCATCGTGATTTAAAATACGTTCGCCAAACTGTTGTTCGATGGCGTTTAACCCTGCTGAATTAGGAGTCACCAGTTGCCGAGAAATAAGGTCGGTATCAATCGTGGGAATATTGTATTCGGATAGGATTTGACTGACGGTCGATTTGCCAGAGCCAATGCCGCCAGTGAGTCCTATTATTAGGGGGGGGGAGAATTTTTTTTTGGATTCCATCATGGGCGTTTAGGTAAAACTAGGAATGCTTTTAGGTTTTCCTAATAAGTATCCTTGAATATGTGTAGCACCTGCTTGTTTGGCTTTTTCGAGCATATCTTCGGTTTCTACGCCTTCTAAAACTAAATCATAGCCTGAGTTACGCACCATTTTAGCCGTGGCAAAAATGATATTTTTGGTTTTTTCATCGGCATCTAGTGCTAATGTCATGCTCATATCAAATTTAACAATATCAACGGGCATGTGGGCAAGGTATCGAATGGAGGAGTAACCGCTTCCAAAGTCATCTAGAGCGATTAAAAATCCTTGTTTTCTTAGGGTGTTTAAGACGGTTTTGGCGTATTCCATGTGGTCAATTAGGGTGTTTTCAATAATTTCAATGACAATTTTATAGTCTTTTAAGTAGGGGATAAATGGTTGGAATAGCTCTGTAAACTGGGGTTGTAGCAGTGTTTTTCCTGAGATATTTATGGAGACTCCTGTGTTTTGGGGAATGAGATTGCTTTGAAAGGCATTTAGCATTTGTTGAATAATTTGAGTGTCCATTTCAACTTCGAGTCGTCTTCGTTCAACAACAGAAAAAATATCACTTGGGTAGATGAGCAGGTCTTCTTTTTGAATACGGATTAGTGATTCGTAGTAGAGCGTGTCGCTGTTGACTGAGTGAATGGCTTGCAAGTGCATATTGATGTATTGGCCGGTATGAATGGCATCGACAATAGTGTTAATCACTTGGCTAGAAACCAGCGATAGGCTCTCTTGTTCGAGTTGGCTTTTATAGCATTGAATTTTTTGTTGATGAGATTGCTTGGCTTTATACATCGCAATATCCGCTTGGCGCGGTAAATTTAACAGGTCGTCTCGTAAGTTTTTAGACATTTGATGTTCTAGGTGGCTGATCCCAACGCTGAAGGCGAGTTTTTCTTTAATACCAATACCACTGAAATTATATTTTTTTAGGGATTTTAGACATTTTTTGGCAATACCAAATGCTTCATGCAGAGCGATTTTGGTTAGAATGATGGCAAATTCATCCCCCCCTATTCGGTAGACGGGGTACTCGGATGCAAGGCTTTTTTGGATGGTTTTCGCGGTAATTCGAATAACATCGTCACCAACTTCATGCCCGTAGGTGTCATTTAGGGCTTTAAAAAAATCGCAATCAAATAAGATGAAGGTGATGTTACTTGGGTTGTATTCAAATGTGGCGACAAGCTCATTCCATGCTTCATCAAAGGCGCGTCGGTTATAAATGTTGGTTAGGGCATCACGGCGTGCTTGTTCCCAAACCAGTTTGTATTGGGTTTGAAGAGCATGTTGAGTGGTTTGTAAATCTCGATGGTAATCATGAATGGAGTGTTTGAGCTCTTCAAACTCTTTGATTAAAAAATGTTCTTGAGTGATTTCAATGGCGTCTTTTGGGTTTTTCTTGAGTTGGTGTATATAGTTTGAAAGGGTCTGCATTGGGCCACTAAAGAGCATTTGAAATAGAATGACAATTAGGACGGTTGAAATAATTAATAAAATGATAACGTAGGCGGTAAAGTGATTAATTAATTGCCAAAGGTCATTTGAGACACTGTTTGTGATTGGGTCAAACTCTACATAATAGCCAAGCTCAGAGAGGGTTATGGGTTTTGTTCCGATAAATCGAATGCTATCGGGGTTAACAAAAGCGAATTCATGCTCGGTGAGTAAATTTTGGTGCAAGGCAACGGAGATACCAATATAGCCAAGTATGGTTTTTGAATTGGGTTCAAAAACGGGTTCAAACATGTGTAGAAATGCTTCTTTTTCTGAGGTGAAAATAACAGTAGGCTCTTCATTTGCGATATGCAAAGGAAGTCTGTCGTCTGAGCTGTTATCGGTTGTTGGTGGCATTAAGAGCCATTTTTTATCATCATATATCTCTAGTTGTGTGTAATGATTTTTAAAATAGGGACTGTCTTTGAGTCGATCTTCATGCCAAAAATAGTAGTAGGTAGGGTCTTCAATTTGTTGACGAATTTCATCCCACTCGGCTAACTCTAATAAATTGCTGGTGAGGTTGATGATATTCTCTTCTAAAGCAAAACTCATCTCTTCTTGAGCTTGTTGCTGGTTTTTTTGTTGTAGAGAAGTTTGTATGGATTGTGTTTGATAATATAAATTACCAATTAACAGCGCAAGCATTAAAAGTCCAATGATTAATAACGCTGTAAAATAGACTTTTACAGGTTGTATTAAATAGGATTTTAAACTCATGATTCTGGCTCTTTTAGAGGGGGGGAGGTCAGAATTTGTAATAGGGTGTCTTGTACATCAAATTCATATTCATTAGAAAAAAAGTGGTTAGCTCCTTCGATAACAATAAGATTTGTTTGTGTTGACTCTAACGCATTTAGCCAGTTCAGACCCACTTTTTTGAACCGTTTATCTGCACCGCCCATAATGGTATAACTGGGTATTGTTAACTGATTTAGTGCCTTAAGGGTATAGGATCTATCCATTTTTAGGTAAGATAAAAAGCTTTGTGGTGTGGCGTAGTATTGGTTGTTGCAAAATAAAAAATGATAGGTTGATGGTTTATTGATTCGGTTTTTTAGTAGCATTCGTGCGGATTCGACTTCATCGTCTAAAATACCTAATTCCGGTGCATTTAAATAGAAAAGACTGGTAAAAATAGCGCCAGAAGCCGGTGAGTTTGGATGGGTTGTCAGGTATTCGAGTACGCCTAAACTGCCACTGGAATGACCAATTAATATGATTTTATCGTGGCCTTGTGCGTGTAGCCATTGAACCCAATGTTCTATTTCAATACTGTCTCGTGCCATCGTATGAGTGTGCAATGAGTTACACTTGAGCAAGTTCCGTCGTTGCGATATGTTGAGCGTTAAGGTTGGAGCAAGTGTCGTAAAGCCTTCAGATTGTAAAAAGTTTGCAATGGATGTGATGGTGTGAAATTGATTGGTGGTCAAAAAACCATGTAAAATGAGCACCGCAGGCTTGCCCTGTTCGCCAGCCATATAGTTGGCTTCTGCGGTTAGACTAAGGGTCGGTATTTTTTGCACAACGGTAAGGGCTTGTGCAGGGAGACTAATGGAAAGTAAACAAATGCTTAGGCATTTGAGTAAGTATAAAATGCATGATTGCATTGATATAAATATCCCTAATTAAAAAATGTGTAATGGTTGAAATTTTAACAGTAAATGCGGTTCTAATCCTTGTTTTCTTTAGACCGTGATGAAAGTGGGTAAAAGTGAGTATGTGCGGTATTTGTGGTGAAATTTATTGGGATGGTCAGCCGTCAAATAAAGAGCGTATTAATGGGATGTTACAAGCGATGCATCATCGTGGCCCTGATGATGGTGGTGTATGGCAGAAAGAGCATATCGGACTGGGTCACCGACGTTTATCCATTATTGATCTCTCAGAAGCGGGTCATCAACCGATGCTGGATAAAGAATTAATCTTGGTTTTTAATGGTTGTATCTATAATTACAAAGTGCTTAGAAAAGAGCTTGAAGCACTTGGGCATTCATTTCAGTCTCATTCCGATACGGAGGTGATATTAAAAGGTTACCGTCAGTGGGGCATGGAGTGTGTGCAATATTTTGAAGGCATGTTTGCTTTTGCAATTTGGGATGATGACTTGCAACAGCTTTTGCTGGCAAGAGATCGGCT
>WFNQ01000008.1 GCA_015488565.1 Thiomicrorhabdus sp. | reverse complement strand
CGTGGCGTGGTTGAAACCCCCGCATTTATGCCCGTTGGGACTTATGGATCGGTTAAAGGGATGACGCCAGAAGAGGTGGAAGCCACGGGGGCGCAGATTATTTTAGGTAATACCTTTCATCTGTCGCTTCGTCCAGGAACCGATATTATTGAATTACATAATGGTTTACACGATTTTATGCACTGGAAAGGCCCTATCTTGACCGATTCAGGTGGGTTTCAAGTCTTTAGTTTGGGCAAAATGCGAAAAATTAAAGAGGAGGGGGTAACTTTTAACAGCCCGATCAATGGGGCTAAAATTTTCATGGGGCCAGAAGAGTCGATGGAAGTACAGCGTAAGCTGGGTGCAGACATTGTGATGATTTTTGACGAGTGTACACCGTATCCTGCGGAGCATTCGGTCGCCAAAGAGTCCATGGAGCTGTCAATGCGCTGGGCAAAACGCTCTAAAGAGGCGCATGGTGATAACCCAGCGGCACTGTTTGGCATTGTGCAGGGCGGTATGTATGAGGACTTGCGAAAAATTTCACTCGATGGGTTAACGGACATTGGATTTGATGGCTATGCCATTGGTGGCTTGTCGGTTGGCGAGCCTAAAGAGGAGATGGTGGCCACATTAGATTACACCGAACCGCACATGCCTAAAGACAAACCACGTTATTTAATGGGCGTTGGCAAGCCTGAAGATTTGGTGGAAGCAGTGCGTCGAGGCATTGATATGTTTGATTGTGTCATGCCAACGCGTAATGCTCGCAATGGTTTTTTGTTTTCACGCCAAGGTGTGGTGAAGCTGCGTAATGCCAAGCATAAAATTAATTTAGACCCTATTGATAAAGCGTGCGATTGTTATACGTGTCAAAACTACACCTTGTCGTATTTGCATCATTTGGATAAGTGCAAAGAGATTCAAGGTGCACGATTGAATACCATTCATAATTTGCACTACTATCAAGACTTGATGAAAGGAATGCGGGATGCCATTGAGCAGAATGCGTTAGATACGTTTGTTGCAGACTTTTATCAAGGGATAGGGCGACCCGTTCCAGAGTTAAAAAATATTGAAAAGTAGTTTTATTAAGGTGATTTAATTGAGATTTTTTGGTTAAGCTGTGCCACAATACAGCGGTTAATTTTTTACTAAATTTTGGAGAGTATGTAATATGAGCTTTTTTATTAGTGACGCAATGGCAGAAGGTGCAGAAGCGGCTGCTGGTGGCGGTTGGGAAGGCATTATTCCTTTAGTGTTATTGTTTGTGGTTTTTTACTTTTTGTTGATTCGTCCGCAACAGAAAAAAGTAAAAGAGCATAAAGCGTTGGTTGAAGCCATTAAAAAAGGTGATGAAGTGGTCACTTATGGCGGTTTAGCAGGTAAAATCGTTGAAATGGGTGATGCTTTTTGTGATATCGAAATTGCTGAGAACGTGGTTGTAAAAGTAGAACGTCAAAACGTATCTCGCTTATTGCCAAAAGGCACGTTGAAAGGCGAATAATATTGTTTATTGATAACAAAAGGGGCACTTTGCCCCTTTTGTTGTTTCTGGCATATTAGTCAAAAAATTCTCCCCCCCCTCTTTTTGAAAATGGAATGAAGAGTATGTTTCAAACTCAGCAAAAAATCATATCAAATAAGTATCCAGCATGGAAATACTTATTATTGGTTGTGGCGACGATCATCGGTATTACCTATGCCTTGCCCAATTTATTTGGCGAAGACCCTGCCGTACAAATTTCTCCTGCTAAATCGGTAACGTTTAATGCGGACACGCAAGAGCAGGTGGCAAACGCTTTAGAGCTCGCCAATGTTCCAGTAAAATCCTCTGTATTTGAGGGGGGGCGTTTTTTAATTCGCTTTGAAGGCACAGAAGACCAGCTTAAAGCCAAGTCGATTTTAAAAGAGCTCTTAGGGCGAAAAGCGGTAGTGGCGTTAAACCTAGCGCCATCAACCCCTGATGTATTAAGAAGCTTGGGCGCGGCTCCAATGTATTTAGGCTTGGATTTACGAGGGGGGGTACATTTTTTAATGGATGTGGATATGGAGGTGGCCGTTTCCAAAGCCTATCTGCGTTACGTGGACGAAATTAAAAGCGTCTTACGAGAAAATAAAATACGCTATTTAGCGGTAGAAATGGATGGAAATACATTGGCGGTTAAGTTTAAAGACTTGCCAACAATGGAAGCGGGATTGGCGGTTTTAAACGAAAAATACAGCGAACGTTTTATCCTAAAACCGAACGAAGAGACCTCCAGTCCACAGGTTCAGTTACGCTTTACCGATCAAACCATTGCTGAAACACAAAAATTTGCACTGCAACAAAATATCACTACCTTGCGTAACCGAGTCAATGAATTGGCCGTGGCCGAGCCCGTTATTCAGCAACAGGGTGATCGTCGTATTGTGGTTCAATTACCCGGAATACAAGATACCGCGCGAGCTAAAGAGATTTTAGGCGCAACGGCAACACTTGAATTTAGAATGGTTGAAGAGCGTGGCGATGCTTATCGAGCTGAAAAAACAGGCTACGCACCACATGGTTCCATCGTGTATCACTTTAGAGACGGCCGTCCTATCTTGTTAAAACGTGGCACGATTGTGGATGGCGAAAATGTCGTCAGTGCATCATCGGGTATTGATCCTGAGCAAGGCTCCGCCATGGTAAATGTTAGTTTGGACGGTGTGGGTGGCCGCAAAATGCTGGCGAACACCAAGAAGAACGTGGGTAACCGCATGGCTGTGGTCTTTATTGAACGACGGGTTGAAACGGTGATGGAAAATGGCGTTAAAGTGAAAAAACGCATCATTACTAAAGACGTGATTAACGCGGCGGTGATTCGTGGACAGTTTGGCGATCGCTTTCAAATCACAGGGTTAGATTCACCGCAAGAAGCACAAGATTTAGCCTTACTGTTACGTGCGGGCGCGTTGGCCGCACCGATGGAAATTGTGGAAGAACGTACTGTTGGACCAAGCTTAGGGCAAGACAACATTAATCAAGGCTTTATGTCCGTAATTGTGGGCTTTATTTTAGTGCTGATTATGATGGCGTGGCGTTATAAATACTTTGGCATGGTCGCCAATGTGGCACTGGGTTTAAACTTGGTGATTATTGTTGCGGTACTGTCCATGTTACAAGCCACATTAACCTTGCCTGGTATTGCAGGGATTGTATTGACCGTGGGAATGGCGGTTGATGCCAATGTACTGATTTTTGAACGGATTCGAGAGGAGTTACGAATACGGGGTACGAGTATTCAAGCGGCGATTCATTCGGGGTATGAAAAAGCCTTTGTGACCATTGCCGATGCGAATATCACGACATTGCTTGCCGCCGTGGTGCTCTTTAGTTTTGGAACAGGGCCAATTAAAGGGTTTGCCATTACGCTGTCCATCGGAATTTTAACCTCGATGTTTACCGCCATCGTTGGAACGCGTGCCATTATTAATTTAATGTACGGCAATAAGCGTGTTGAAAAGCTTTCAATTTAGGACTCGAACATGAACAGTGCAGAAATAAAAAACGAACATCAAACCACCAATATTAACTTTATGGCTCAACGTCATTTGGCGCTGGCACTTTCGGCCATTTTAATTGCAGCCTCGTTTGCAGGGTTGTGGGTGAAAGGGCTTAATTTTGGTATTGATTTTACTGGGGGGACACTCATTGAACTCTCTTATCCCTCTCCCGTTGAGCTGCCTGAGTTACGAAATAACTTAGTCGAATCGGGCTTTGGTCAAGCGATTGTGCAACATTTTGGGTCAGCTGAAGATGTGTTGATTCGAATCGCACCTCAAGATGGCCTGAACTCTGCTCAGTTGAGTAATCAAGTGATGGATGCCTTGGCGGAAGCCTCGGAGGAAGAGATAACCCTTAGGCGTGTTGAATTTGTTGGGCCACAAGTGGGGGATGAGCTAACCGAAGACGGTGCTTTAGCTGTGTTGTATGCGCTCTTTGGGGTATTAATTTACGTTGCATTGCGTTTTGAGTGGCGTTTTTCAATCGGCTCAGTTGCCGCATTGATACACGATGTTATTCTCACTATTGGGGTGTTTGCGTGGACAGGAATGCAGTTTGATTTAACGGTATTGGCCGCGATACTTGCCGTCATCGGCTACTCGTTGAATGATACCATCGTGGTCTTTGACCGGGTGCGAGAAAACTTTAGAACCATGCGAGATGGCACACCGGTTGAAGTCACCAATATTGCTGTCAATCAAATGTTGTCACGTACCATTATGACCTCGCTAACCACGTTGGTGGTGTTGTTGGCGTTGTTTTTCTTGGGGGGGGAAATTATTCATGGTTTCGCAACCGCCTTAATTGTTGGGGTTGTGGTTGGAACTTACTCCTCAACCTATGTGGCGAGTGCTGTTGCACTGTTATTAGGCGTTTCCAAAGAAGACCTCATGAAAGCACCTAAGGAAGAAGAAAATAGCGAAGCCGAAGAAGCGGAATTGCAACGTCTATTTTTAGAGCAAGAAGCCAAACGAGAAGCTCTGGAAGCAAAACGTGAAGCGAAAAAGGGGGGGCAAAAAACAGCTGAACCAGAAGAGGACAAAGAAGCCAGCTTATTGGTAGAGGATTCATCGGCGGTTGAAAAAAAGTCAAACGTTAAAAAGAAACAAAGCAAAAAACGCACGAAGAAATAAGCGTATAGAAAGAAGAATATTATGTCACTCATGTTAGAAACCAGTAAGCGTCGAACGTTTGCCATTATCTCTCACCCCGATGCGGGTAAAACAACCGTTACGGAAAAGCTGTTGTTATACGGAGGCGCAATTCAAATGGCAGGGGCGGTTAAAAGCCGTAAAACCAGCCGTGCTGCGACCTCCGATTGGATGAAAATGGAACAAGAACGTGGGATTTCGGTTGCCTCTTCGGTCATGCAGTTTCCTTATCGTGATGTGATGATTAACCTGCTGGATACTCCAGGGCATGAAGATTTTTCGGAAGATACTTACCGTACTTTAACGGCAGTGGATTCGGCGTTGATGGTGATTGATGTAGCCAAAGGGGTCGAAGACCGTACCATTAAATTAATGGAAGTCTGTCGTTTACGCACTACACCCATTTTGACCTTTATTAATAAAATGGATCGTGAGGGCAAAGACCCGATTGATTTGTTGGATGAAGTGGAATCGGTGTTAAAAATTGATTGTGCGCCAATGACATGGCCTATTGGTATGGGTAAACGGTTTAAAGGAATTTATCACCTTT
>WFNQ01000007.1 GCA_015488565.1 Thiomicrorhabdus sp. | reverse complement strand
TCAACCGAGGTGACGACTTGTCTTTTTTTGTAACTTTTGGCTAAGCCTCGGGCATAAAAATGGGCCATATAGATTATTCCTTATCGCCAGAGGGTGTTTTTGGTGTGGCGGGATCAAAGGTAACTGAGACTCGATCTTGTCCGTCTTTACTACCTTTTGCCATGAGTGTTTGCTTACTGACATCGTAAAAAATGTTGCTGCCTGTAATGGTGTGTTTTCCAGGTTGCATTACTTTGGCGTTGCCTGAAAGTAAAATGGTTTTGTATTCGGTGTTGTATTGAATTAAGTTGGCTTGACCATTAATCCAGCTCTGTTCTACTTGGCTAAAACGTTTAAACTTGGCGGGTGCACCATAGGCTTTGACCATATTAAGTTGGCCATTGGGGTGAATAATGGTGACGGTATCGCCTGTAAGCTCAAGACTGCCTTGTTGAATGTTAACGTTACCGGAGTAGGTGCTAATGCCTGTTTGTTCTTGTACTTCTAGGCGGTCAGCGGTGATGTTTATGGGGTGTTCTTCGTCTGGAGTATTGGATTCAGCCAAGCTCGTTAGGCTAAAAAAGCATAGGATGCATAGGGCAAAAAGGGAGCGGTAAAACGTGTTAGTTGGTTGCATGGCGGTGGTCTTTTTATGGGGCACTGGATTGTTTGGTTTTATTGGGTTGGTAGGTGCTCTGTACGTTAGACATTAATTGAAATTGGCCCGATTCTAAATTTGCATGGAGGCCAACTCCAGTAGTAACACTCTCTGCTTGTGTTAGCGTAATTGTATCACGGCTTAACAGTTCTGCTTGGTTTGCATTGTAAGTTAGGCTTTGGGTGGTTAATGTGCTTTGTTTGATGTTGTTAGAGAGTGGGTTTTGTGTGATTGATACATCACCAGAGAGTTGAATGGCTTCATCGTTTAATGTTTGGCCTTTTTGACTGCGGATAACGGTGATAGTGTCTGGTGTGGTTAGCGTAATAATGGGTTGGGTAAATTGGCTGAGTTTGCTGGTTTCATTGTAGTGCCATGTGGCCGTTTGAATGATATGTTGTTTTTCTGGTTGATCGCGCGATATTTCCCATGTGATACTTTGGATGCTACTCCACTGATAAGGTTCAGAGGTGTTGTCTGCGGTAGGGGAGAATGTTGCTTGTTCTTTTTGGTTAATTACCCAGAGCGCAACCAATCCCAGCGTTAGGGTTAGAAGCGTGATTCGAAGGGTGGATAGGCGCATGGGGTATTAGATGGATTCTCTTAAAAAGAAATCCATGTGCTGTTGCCAATTGTTTTGTGAACGCATAATGATTTCACACACCTCTCTTACACAGCCTTTACCACCTTTAAAAGGAGAGATATAGTCTACTCTTGATTTCACCTCGTCATCCCCGTCGGCAGGGGTAACGGATAGACCAATGCGAATTAAGATGGGAAGATCTAAAATGTCGTCACCAATGTAGGCAATTTCATCTAACGAGAGATTGAGTTCATCGACTAGTTTTAAAAAGGTGGGGAGCTTATCGGGTACGCCTTGATAAACATGCTGGACTTTTAAGTCGTTCATTCGATTGGTAACAAGTTGTGATTTTCTGCCCGTAATAATACCTATGTCGACTTGACTTTTTTGCAGTAACACCATGCCGTGTCCATCACGAGTGTGAAAGGCTTTGTGCTCTTGGCCATCTTCGCTGTAAATGAGCATGTTGTTGGTTAAAACACCATCCACGTCTAAAATCAGCAGTTTAATTTTTTGTGCTTTTTGGGCAATTTCTTCTGAAATGAGCATAGTGGTTTCCTTGTGTTTTAGGAATGTTTAAATTTAAGTGCCAGTAGTTCGTAGGTACAGTATGACTAAATATGCCACAAAACCGAAGGTAAGTAAAAGCCCTTTGGGTGTATTAATGACGGCTTTTCCTTTTATAGGGAGTGCGAAGAGTAGCATAATAAGAGTAAATCCAAGCATCACGGGCATGTCTATGGATAGAATTTCGGGTTCTAATATGGAAGGTGCAAGTAGGGCTGGAACGGCCAGTACGGCTAAAATATTAAATAGGTTTGAACCGACGATATTACCAATCATTAAGTCGGCTTCATTTTTTCGTGCGGCGGCAATGGCGGCCGCAAGTTCGGGTAAACTGGTTCCGATGGCAATGATGGTTAAGCCAATCACGACTTCGGGAATGCCAAAGGTTTGAGCGATATCGACCGCTCCCCAAACCATCATTTTGGCGCTGACCATTAAAATAATGAGTCCGCCAATGAGGTAGATGACACTTTTTTTCATCGTTAATTCAGGTATATCGCCCACTTCTTCAAGTGTCTCTTCAGCAAGCGGATCGCTTGGATCAATGGCTTTATTGGCTCGAATCATCCAAGTCATGGTTAAAATGAGCGCAACGACTAGGATAATGCCGTCCATAATGCCAAGCTCGCCATCTAAAACGAGGGCATAAGCTCCTAAAGAGATGGCCAGTAATATGGGAAGCTCTCGTTTTAAAATAGAGGATTTCACCACAATAGGGGCGATGAGTGCGGCCACTCCTAACACAAGGGCAATATTGGCAATATTGGAGCCCACCGCGTTTCCGATAGCAAGCCCTGGACTGCCATCGAGTGCGGCAAGAGTGGCGACAACGATCTCGGGCATGGAGGTTCCAAAGCCTAGTACAACTACCCCTATAATCAGTGGCGATATTTTCATGTGCAACGAGATGCTGGCGGCACCATCAATGAAAATATCCGAACTCCATACAAGTAGTGCGAGTCCAATAAGAAGTACGATGCTGGGTAGAAGAAGTGTGCTTGTCATGACTTACTCAACGAGTCCTTAAAAAAGTGGATGTGATTATAGCGGAAGTACAGCTGAAATAAAAAATCTTTATGGCTTATATGGCTTGAGGTTATGACAAAGTTGCTTCGTGTCAAAGTTTAAAAAAAGGAATGAGTCGACTTTGGTGTTTCTAAGTCAGGATTTGGGTATAATTATTTGCTTATTTTTATTTGTACGGTATTAATGGTGTGTTTGAGTTACAAATTGGTACTTACGGTTGGCGACATAATGATTGGGTAGCAGATTTTTACCCTGATGATTTGCCAGAGGCATGGCAGTTGGACTATTTTAGCAATGTTTACCGTGTTGTACTGGTACCTCAGTCAGAATGGTCTACTTGGTCTCAGCAGGCGATGCAAGAGATAGTCGAGTCTATAGGGGATACGTTTGGCTTTTATTTAGCGCTGGATAATGATTTGAATGGTGGTATCAAAAATAGAGACGTTTTTGTCCAGATAACCGATGTTGTATCGGTATTGGATAGCGCTATTTTAGGGGTTGTTGTTTGGAGTGAGTCTCCTTTTGTTTCATTAGATTTATTGCCTTGTCCCATTACGTTAATTTCTTCTCGGCACTGTTTGTCGGGCTGGCAGTGGTGCAGAAAAGGTGTGAAGATATCAGGCAATCCTTTTGGGTGGGTAGAGACATTGCCAGAGGATGGAAAGGAACAGGTGGCGTTGTTAACCGACTTTGTAGCGAGCCTTTCCAAAGATGAACACTCTAAAAGAAGCGTCCTCCCTTTTATAGTAGGGGGGGGTAAAATTAATATGCAACAAGTGGCAAACCTTAAAACCATTGGTGAGTTATTAGGGTACTAGGAGCCTGTCCGAGAACTAGAATCGTAACGAAAATCACAGAAACGTTATAAGGCGAGCTTATCAAAAAAGGCGAATAGCACGGCTATTTAACGACTTTGATAAGCACGCCTTATGATGTTCATGGGATTTGCAGTCGGTTTTTAGTTCTCGGACAGGCTCCTAGCAGAGTATGAGTATTTTTTTCCTCCCTTGCGGAATGACAGAATAGAGAGAAGTATGACCGAAAAAGCAGAGACATTGATTGAGATAAAAAATCTGACGTTTTCTCGTGGAGAGCGTAAGATTTTTGACGGCATTACTTTGTCGATTCCAAAGGGAAAAATTACGGCTATTATGGGCCCCAGTGGCAGTGGAAAAACCACTTTACTGAAGTTGATTGCTGGACAGTTACAACCTGATTCAGGCGAGGTTTATGTTGAAGGACTCAATATTCACCAGTTGTCGCGTAAAAATATTTATAAGTTGCGGCGTAAAATGGGCATGCTATTTCAAAGTGGTGCGTTACTGACTGATTTAAGTGTCTTTGATAATGTGGCGTTTCCATTGCGAGAGCATACTAAGCTGTCTGATGAAATGATTTATGCCTTGGTGTTAATGAAATTACAAGCTGTTGGATTACGAGGGGCAAAAGACTTAATGCCTTCGGAGTTGTCTGGTGGGATGTCTCGACGGGTGGCGTTGGCAAGAGGAATTGCACTGGATCCGGAAATGATTTTTTACGATGAGCCTTTTGTGGGGCAAGACCCCATTACAAAAGGCGTCTTGGTAAAACTCATTCAAACGTTAAATGAGAGTTTGGGTTTGACCAGTGTTCTGGTGTCGCATGATGTGGACGAAGTGATGTTGATTGCGGACTATATTTGTGTCATTTCAGAAGGCAAGTTGATTGCAGAGGGGACGAAAGAAACGCTTCTGCAAGAGTCAACTGGGTATGTAAATCAGTTTATTCATGGTTTACCGGATGGACCCGTTCCGTTTCATTTTCCTAATGTCTCTTATGCTGATGATTTAGACCGAATTCAAGGAGGTCTAAAATGAGTCACTTGATGGGTGGTTTTCAAGGGGTTTTACAAAGAATAGGGCGTTCTTTTTTAGAGAATATCGCCGTTTTTGGTCGGGGTTCGTTGTTTATTTTATCCTTATTATCGGCTGTGCCATCGGTTTTGTTTCGAATGGATTTGCTGTTAAAACAAATCTATATCGCGGGGGTGCTCTCCCTGCCGATTATCTTAATGGCGGGTCTGTTTGTGGGCATGGTATTAAGTCTGCAAGGCTATAATATTTTAGTGGAGTTTAATGCAGAGGAGGCGGTAGGAAGCATGACGGCCCTCTCTTTGTTAAGAGAGTTAGGGCCTGTGGTTGGTGCTTTGCTGTTTGCGGGTCGAGCGGGTTCAGCATTGACGGCCGAGATTGGATTGATGCGTTCCACCGAGCAGATATCGGCGTTAGAGATGATGGCTGTAGATCCATTGAAGTTTATTTATGCCCC
The DNA here is from genome assembly GCA_015488565.1 of Thiomicrorhabdus sp. Lineage (GTDB taxonomy): Bacteria > Pseudomonadota > Gammaproteobacteria > Thiomicrospirales > Thiomicrospiraceae > Thiomicrorhabdus. The sequence continues at coordinate 32,943 of WFNQ01000007.1, read as the reverse complement.
TCGATTTGTTGCGGTGATTATTGCACTGCCATTACTGGTGTTAATCTTTAATGCATTGGGTGTGTTTGGCGGGTATTTGGTTTCTGTTAGTTGGCTGGGCGTGGATTCGGGTGCGTTTTGGTCACAAATGAGCAGTCAAGTTGATTGGCAAGAGGATGTGATGAATGGCATTATTAAGTCGGTTGTTTTTGGTGTTTTAATTGCGATTATTGCTCTGTTTCAAGGGGTTAATGCCATTCCTTCTTCGGAAGGGGTGAGCAGTGCGACCACGCGTACTGTTGTGCATTCTTCGTTGGGTATTTTGGGATTGGATTTTATTTTGACATCCATTATGTTTAATTAAAAAGGTTTTAATGAGTGATGAAAAAACAGACGAAAGTTGAAATATGGGTTGGCGCATTTGTTTTAATGGGCTTTATGGCTCTGGCTTATATTGCATTTCAGGTGAGTAATTTTAGTGATTGGAAGGATCGCCCCACGTATGAAGTGAGCGCATTATTTGATAATATAGGCGGCTTGAAGGAGCGTGCTCCCTTAAAGTTAAGTGGCGTGGTGATTGGTCGGGTTGATTCTATTAAAATCGATCCTGTCTCATTTAAAGCAAAAGTGAATATGCAGATTGATCAAGCGTTTAATCAACTGCCCATAGACTCTTCGGTTTCAATTTTAACTTCTGGGTTGTTGGGCGACCAGTATGTTGGGTTAGAGCCAGGTGGTGATGAAGAGGTTCTGCAGCAAGGGTCAGAAATTGAGATGACGCAATCTGCGATGGTGTTAGAAGAGTTGATTGGACAGTTTTTAGTAAAATTTAGTGAAAGTGATTAGGGATTAAGCGATGAAGATTTGGAGTAGAAAGGTCATTGGTGAAAAATACAGGATAATTGCTTTGTTTATGATGGTGGCAATTTTTTCTTCCCCCTCTTTTGCGACAACGATTCCTCAGGACGATCCAGAGAAGATGGTGCGGGTTTTATCGCAAGAGTTGATTGCTAAAATTAATGAGGAGCGCACGGAGCTAGAGTCGCACCCTGAAAAGGTGAAGGAGTTTGCTGATAAGTATGTATTGCCTTATGTGGATACCGCCAAAATGGCACGTTATGTCATGGGTCGCTACTGGCGAACGGCAAACGATGAGCAAAAAAAGGCATTTACACAGGCGTTTTCAGATATGTTGATTCACTCTTATTCTAAAAATTTACTGAAGTTGCAGATTAATAAAGTTGAGGTAAAACCCGCACGAGAAGTGAAGAAAGGGATTGTGACCGTTGCTTCGGTTGTTGTTCAGGGCGATGGCAATAAAACCGATGTGGTTTACCGAGTGTATCTAAACCGCAAAACACAACAGTGGTTGCTTTATGATATCTCAATTGAAGGGATTAGTATGTTGTTGAATTACCGTAAGTCGTATGGATCAGAGATTTCTAAAAAGGGATTAGATCAAGTGATTACTGAGATGGCGGCTAAGAATAGTTTTACGCCCAGCCAGGTTTAGATGATGAGTGTGTCAGCATTTGAATGGTGTGAAAAAACAGCGGTCATTAAACTGCCTCCTTCGGTTACGTTGGAGAGCTTGCCCGCTTTATTGAAACAGGCTAAAAACACGCTATTGTTGCCTGTTAAGCAAGTTGATTTTAGTTTGGTTCAGCAGGCAGACAGTGCTATTTTAGCCTTGTTATTGATCTGGTCTAAAAATACATCCCCCCCCTTGAGAATGATTGCGCTACCGAGTTCATTGATGGGGTTAATTGCGCTTTATGATTTGGAATCCATTGTTGTGATTGAAGAATCATAACCATCACTTTTTTCTCTTTTTTTATTTACATTTAGTCTATTTGGTATTTTATGTCTCGTTCCGCTGCGGTTTGCTTTCATCACGTTATAAAAAAATACGGCGACTTGTCTGCGTTAAAAGGCATTACTTTTGATGTAGAAGAGGGTGCTTTTTTTGGTTTATTAGGTCCTAATGGTGCGGGTAAATCCACTTTGATTAATGCCATGTCAGGATTGGTTATTCCCACCTCTGGGCGCATTGAAATTCAAGGATTTGATGTTCAGAAGGACTATCGTCAAACTCGACGCTTATTAGGGCTGGTGCCTCAAGAGTTGATTGCCGATCCTTTTTTCTCAATTCGTGAGTTATTGGATTTGCAGTCAGGGTACTTTGGTTTAACAGGTGTAAAGCAAAAAGCGTGGGTTGGAGAGTTGTTAGAGCGATTGGCGCTGTCGGATAAGTCGGATGCCAATACTGGACAGCTATCAGGGGGAATGAAGCGCCGTGTGTTGATTGCAATGGCCTTGGTGCATCGCCCAAAGGTGTTGGTTTTAGATGAACCTACGGCAGGGGTGGATGTGGATTTACGCCGTACGCTATGGGACTTTACTAAGGAGCTGCATCAGCAGGGGCATACCATTATTTTAACCACTCACTATTTAGAAGAGGCTGAAGCGCTATGTGATAAGGTTGCGATTATGCAACAAGGAGAGGTTAAAGCCTTGGATTCGACACAAGCGTTGTTGTCAAAACATCTCTATCGCTATTTAAGAGTGACATTGGGAGGTGCTGTTAACCATTTGATTGCGCCACTTCAGGAGCGATTAGTGGAAAAAGACCTAAATGGTTTGGTCTTTAAGTTGGAAAAAACCGCTTCTTTGACTCAGTTATTGGCTTGGTTGCATGAGAGTCAGCTAGAGGTGGTGGATGTAAGCAGTCGAGACGCCTCGTTGGAGGAGGTTTTTTTAGATCTAACCGCAGAGGGCAGTGCAGATGCAAAGTAATTGGTTAGGCTGCTGGGCACTGTTTATTAAAGAGGTACGCCGTTTTTATTCGGTGGTGGTGCAGACTGTTTTTGCACCGATTGTCGCGACGCTGTTGTATCTATTGGTATTTGGACATGTTTTAGATACGCAAATAGAGACCTATGGCGAGATAAGCTATAGTCAGTTTTTGATTCCAGGTTTGGTGATGATGGCGATATTGCAAAATGCGTTTTCAAATACGTCATCCAGCCTTATTCAATCCAAAATGCATGGTAACTTATCGTTTGTCTTGTTAAGCCCCATTTCTGCTTTTGAGTTTTATATTGCCTTTGTTGGCGCCGCCATTGTGCGGGGGGTAGTGGTTGGATTAGGTATTTTAATTATTGGTATGGTTGGCTTTGATTTAACTTGGCAGTCGCCTTTTTGGGTACTTGTTTTTGCTGTTTTAAGTGCGGCGATGATGGGTGGTTTGGGGATGCTGGCCGGAATTATTTCCGATAAATATGATCACTTGGCTGCCTTTCAAAACTTTGTTATTATGCCTTTAACCTTTTTAAGTGGCGTCTTTTATTCCATTCATGCTTTACCCATGTTTTGGCAACAATTGTCCTTTTTTAACCCATTTTTTTATATGGTTGATGGGTTTCGTTACGGTTTCTTTGAGCAGTCGGATGTCTCTGTTTATGTGAGTTTATTGGTAACACTTGTGTTCTTGGTATTGGTCTCTACGATAAATCTGATTTTATTACGCAAAGGCGTTAAAATACGCCAATAAAATTTATGGAGTAATAAAGACGTGTCTCCCGATACTATTAAACAGAAAATTGAAGCCGCTATTCCAGACAGTCAAGTTGAAACCAATGGCGAAGAGTGTAATTTTTCAGTGATTGTCACCAGTAAAAGCTTTGAAGGTAAATCACCTATTCAGCGCCACCGAATGGTAAATGATGTGTTTAAAGCACAGTTTGACAGTGGTGAACTTCATGCGTTATCGATTAAAACGGTTGTTGCTTAATAATGGATAAATTAGTCGTTGAGTGTGCCGGCAGACTGTCTGGTAGTGTTGAAATTTCAGGGGCGAAAAATGCGGCTCTACCGATATTAATAGGCTGTTTGTTAGCAGAAACACCAGTGAAACTATCTAATGTTCCTCATTTGATGGATGTGACCACCACGATTCAGTTATTGGCTTCGATGGGGGTTGAAATTCTATTTGATGAGCATTTGAATATTGAAATTAATGCGGCCAATGTCACTGAAAAAGAAGCGCCTTATGAGTTAGTGAAAACCATGCGTGCGTCTATTTTGGTGTTAGGGCCTCTGCTTGGACGTTTTGGCGAGGCAAAAGTCTCCTTGCCTGGTGGTTGTGCGATTGGTACAAGACCCGTTGATATTCATATCAAAGGGATGGAGCAAATGGGCGCAGAAATTTTGGTGGAGCAAGGCTATATTCTTGCCAAATCAAATGGTCGTTTGCACGGAGCCGATATTTCAATGAGCCCCGTGACGGTAACTGGGACGGAAAATTTATTGATGGCCGCTGTGTTGGCTGACGGCACCACAACGTTAAGAAATGCCGCACGTGAACCAGAGGTTACCGATCTTGCTGAATTCTTAAACAAGATGGGGGCAAAAATTACTGGGTTAGGAACGGATACGCTGGTGATTGAAGGGGTCGAACGTTTGTCTGGCGTAGAGTATTCGGTGATTCCCGATCGGATTGAAGCCGGAACGTATTTGGCAGCAGCGGCCGTGACTAAAAGCCAGTTAACGGTAACCAAAGTGAATCCCAAACATTTGGAAGCGGTGTTGGAAAAGTTTAAAGAAGCGGGGGCGGATATTTTTTGCTCTGAGCATGAAGTAACCTTAGATATGCGTGACCGAACATTAAAGCCAGTGAATATTCGAACAGATCCTTACCCTCTTTTTCCAACCGACATGCAGGCTCAGTTTTTGGTGATGAATGCTTTAGCAGAGGGCGAATCAACGATTGAAGAGACCATTTTTGAAAACCGTTTTATGCACGTATCTGAGCTGGCTCGAATGGGGGCTGATATCTCATTGGAGGGTAACACCGCATCGGTTACGGGGGTTAAAAATTTATTTGGTGCGCCTGTGATGGCAACCGATTTAAGAGCATCCGCGAGTTTGATTCTAGCGGGGTTGGTGGCAGAAGGTGAAACGGTGATTAATCGTGTGTATCATATTGATCGTGGCTATGAATTGATTGAAGAGAAGTTTCATAAGTTAGGTGCTCACATTTATCGAGTAACGGATTAGGGTTGAGTTGCGATAGCTTCTTACCATTTTTATAAATAAAATATTGAAAGACGATTATGAATGAACAGTTAACTATTGCGCTCTCTAAAGGGCGTATTTATAAAGATACCCTGCCGTTATTAGAAGCCGCAGGTATTGAACCATTAGAAGACCCGACTAAAAGTCGTAAGCTAATTATCCCGACGAATCAAAAAAATGTTCGTTTACTGATTGTTCGTGCAACCGATGCGCCGACGTATGTCGCACATGGTGCAGCGGATATTGGGGTCGCGGGTAAAGATGTTCTAATGGAAGCACCGACCGATAATTTATATGAGTTGCTTGATTTAGAAATTGCAAAATGTGATTTGATGGTTGCTGGACCTGAAATTGAAAAGCCACATGGGCATCGTCTAAAAATTGCCACTAAATACATTAAGTCTGCCCAAGCGTACTATGCCCAAAAAGGGGAGCAGGTTGATTTGATTAAGTTGTATGGTTCAATGGAAATTGCCCCATTGATTGATTTGGCTGATCGTATTGTGGACTTGGTCGATACGGGTAATACACTTCGTGCTAATGGACTTGTGCCAATGGAGCACATCGCTAAAATTAGTTCACGTTTGATTGTGAACCAACATGCGTATAAAACAAAATTTGATCAAATTAACACCATTGTTGAACAGTTTAAATTAGTAATAGAGAAAAATAATGCTTAATATTCGTCGATTATCTGCGAGTGCAGCGGATTTTAGAGCTGAATTAGATCAGCTTCTTGCATGGGAAACCGTTTCTAATGAGTCGGTTAATGATATTGTAAAAGAGGTGGTGAATCATGTTCGCGCCAATGGCGATACCGCATTATTAGAGTATACCGCTAAATTTGACCGTCTCTCTTTAACATCTGCGGCAGACTTGGAAGTTTCTCAGTCACGCTTACAAGATGCGTTATTGCGAATTCCAACAGAACAACGTGACGCATTGGAAGTTTCGGCACAGCGTGTTCGTGATTACCATGAGAGACAAATTCAGTCTTCTTGGAGTTATGAGGAGTCAGATGGCACCATGCTGGGACAACAAGTTACCCCTTTAGATACCGTTGGGTTGTATGTGCCTGGCGGAAAGGCCGCTTATCCTTCTTCTGTTATTATGAATGCGATTCCTGCCAAAGTAGCTGGGGTTGAAAAATTGATTATGGTGGTTCCCACACCCGATGGTGAAGTGAACGATATGGTGTTGGCTGCTGCGGCAATTTGTGAGGTTGATGCGGTGTTCACTTTAGGGGGGGCACAAGCGATTGCGGCACTGGCCTATGGTACTGAAACCGTTCCTGCGGTGGATAAAATAGTGGGCCCAGGTAATATTTATGTGGCTACGGCTAAGCGCATGGTGTTTGGGACGGTGGGCATTGATATGATTGCTGGGCCATCTGAAATACTGGTGTATTGTGATGGTAAGACGAATCCAGATTGGATTGCCGTCGATCTATTTTCACAGGCAGAGCACGATGAAGATGCGCAGTCTATTTTAGTCACGCCAGATGCGGAATTTGCGGGTAAAGTATTGGATAGCATGAATAAATTGCTACCGACCATGCCTCGTCAAGACATCATTCGTAAAGCGTTAGAAGATCGCGGAGCTATTATCGTGGTCGAGGATGAATTGCAAGCGTTAGAAATGATTAATATTATTGCGCCAGAGCATTTAGAGTTATCGATTGAAGACCCAAAAGCCCTTTTACCAAAAATTCGTCATGCAGGCGCTATTTTTATGGGACGTTATACGGCGGAAGCCATTGGTGATTATTGTGCGGGGCCAAATCATGTATTGCCAACGTCTCGAACCGCGCGTTTTTCTTCTCCTTTAGGCGTGTATGATTTTCAAAAACGTTCGAGTTTGATTATGTGCTCCCATAAAGGTGCGAGTACGCTCGGAAAAGTTGCGGGAGTGTTGGCTGATGGCGAAGGGCTACAAGCGCATGCGGCATCGGCAAGGTATCGTATTAAATCGTAGTTATTTTTATGTCCTTAAATAAAAAACCACTCCTTCTTTTTTGGACGAGTGGTTTTTTTGTGTCAAATTTTAAGAATGGAGAGTGAAATGAAGCGTTCAGAGTTGGTTCGTTATATCAATAATTTCTTGGAGATTGAACAATATAAGGATTATGCTCCCAATGGTTTACAAGTAGAGGGGGGGGAAGAAATTAATACGATTGTAACGGGTGTGACGGCTTGCCAAGCATTAATTGATGAAGCGATTAAGCTCAAAGCAGATGCCGTTTTAGTGCATCATGGCTTTTTTTGGAAAAATGAACCCTTATCCATTGTAGGAATGAAGCAAAAGCGCATTAAAAGTTTGCTAGTAAATAACATTAATTTACTGGGGTATCACCTGCCTTTGGATGGTCATGCAGAGGTTGGGAATAATGCTCAACTTGGAAAGCTGTGGCAGTTGAAGGATATTACACCAGAACCAGGTTTATTACGTTTAGGCACGTTACCAGCCGCGATGAGTGTGGAAGATTTTAAACGGTTGGTCTCCGATAGCTTGGGGCGAGAAGCGTTGCATTTGCCAGGAGGAAAAGATCGGGTGAAAACGGTTGCTTGGTGCAGTGGCGGAGCGCAACACTATATTACGCAAGCGGCTGAGTGGGGAGCGGATGTTTATATTAGTGGTGAGGTGTCTGAACAAACCACGCATTTAGCGAGAGAGCTTGGTTTACACTATTTAGCCGCAGGCCATCATGCTACGGAAACGCTTGGTGTTTACTGTTTGGGAGTACATTTGGCTGAGCGGTTTGGGGTGGTGCATCATCATATTGATATTGAAAACCCTGTTTAAGAGGCATGTGAAAGGCTTTTTTTGATAAGAACTATAAATAACTTCCATAAGCTGAGCTTATAAAGATTTTAGGGTTTTTAGGGTTTATTTAATCACTTTATCGGTATATACTGCCGTGATGTTTTTTTCAATAGAGATTTGCTTGCGCATAACTAGGAAGGTGATATGTCGACAGAAGATCAAAAAAGTACAGATGTGAATTTAACACGTCGCAAAGTGCTAACAGGCGCAACGGGGGTTGTGGGGGCAGTGGGTGCTGGTTTTATGGCAGTACCCTTTTTAGGGTCTTGGATGCCCAGTGAACGGGCTAAAGCGGCTGGCGCACCAGTTAATGCTGATGTGAGTCGGTTACAGCCTGGACAAATGTTAACCGTTTCATGGCGTGGAAAGCCTGTTTGGGTCGTTCGTAGAACGCCTGAAATGTTAAAGATTTTAACGGAAAATGTTACAGAGCTACGTGATCCAGATTCGAATGAATCCATACAGCCCGATTACAGTAAAAATGCATTTCGTTCGATTAATGAAGAGTTTTTAGTGGTCGTTGGAATTTGTACTCACTTAGGATGTGCTCCCTTGTATCGTCCTGCGGTAGGGTCTCCTGATATGCAAGAGGGGTGGAAAGGCGGCTTTTTCTGTCCTTGCCATGGTTCTCGTTTTGACTTGGCAGGTCGTGTTGCTAAATCGGTTCCTGCACCGACAAATCTAGTGATTCCACCTTACCATTTTCGTACAGAGAGTATTATTCGTGTTGGGGAAGACCCAACTGAAGGAGGGGTGGCATAATGTCGAATCAAACAAATGAATCATCTTCAGGAAAGTCGTCTTTATTAGGTTGGTTTGACGAACGCTATCCTGTTTCAAGCACGTGGAATAAACACGTGGGTGAATATTACGCGCCTAAAAACTTTAACTTTTGGTATTTCTTTGGCTCACTCGCATTAATCGTGCTGGTAAATCAAATTGTAACGGGTATTTGGTTAACTATGAGCTATGTACCAACAAATGCAGGTGCGTTCAGCTCGGTTGAATATATTATGCGTGATGTTGAGTGGGGTTGGTTACTACGCTATTTGCATTCAACAGGTGCTTCGGCCTTCTTTATTGTGATTTACTTACACATGATGCGGGCTCTGCTATACGGTTCTTATAAAAAGCCACGAGAGTTAGTTTGGGTCATTGGAATGCTATTATTCTTAGTATTAATGGCTGAAGCCTTTATGGGATACCTCTTACCTTGGGGGCAAATGTCTTTTTGGGGAGCTCAGGTAATTATCTCCTTATTTGGTGCCATTCCAGTGATTGGACCGGATTTAGCGCTATGGATTCGTGGTGATTTTGTTATTTCTGAAGTCACACTTAACCGTTTCTTTGCCTTGCATGTGATTGCGCTGCCATTGGTCTTGGTTATTTTAGTCTTTATGCACTTAGTAGCGTTGCATCATGTAGGGTCAAATAACCCCGATGGTATTGAGATTAAGAAGTTAAAAGACAATAAAGGCATTCCATTAGACGGCATTCGTTTTCACCCGTATTATTCGGTGAAAGATGCGATGGGTGCGGTGTTCTTCTTTATTCTGTTTGCATTGGTTCTGTTCTATGCACCAGAAGGGGGGGGATATTTTATTGAAGCACCTAACTTTGAACCAGCTAATCCGCTGAAAACGCCTGATCATATTGTGCCCGTTTGGTACTTTACGCCCTTCTATGCCATTTTAAGAGCGGTGCCAGATAAGTTCTTAGGCGTGGTTGCCATGGGTGCGGCGGTTGTCATCTTGTTTGCTCTACCATGGTTAGATCGTTGTAAGGTGAAATCAATACGTTATCGTGGTAACTCGTATAAAGTGTTATTGACCATTTTGGTGATTAGCTTCTTTGTTTTAGGGTTTTTAGGTACACAGCCATCTACGCCGCTTTACACTAAATTGGCGCAAATTTTTACGGCCTTGTATTTTATGTTCTTCTTGGTTCTGCCGTTTACATCGGCGAATGAAAAAACCAAACCTGTTCCAGAGAGGGTGACCTAAATGAAAAAGATTTTATGGATAGCGAGTTTATTGTTGTTGCCATTGACAATAAACGTTCAAGCGGCGGGTGGATACTCGATTGAATTGGAGTCTGCTAATAATAACCTACGTGATCAAGAATCACTTAAACGTGGTGCGGTACTGTTTTCTAATTACTGTATGGCGTGTCATTCTCTTAAATACATGCGCTACAACCGTGTTGCGCGTGATTTAGGCTGGAGTGATGCAGAGGTCATTAGCGATATGGCGCACGGATTGGATACCGTGACAGATAATGTGATGACTCGTATGCAAGATGGCGTGGCATTAGATGTATTGGGGACGAAGGTTCCAGATTTATCTTTAATGGCGCGTTTGAAGGGGGATGATTATATTTACACCTTTTTACGTGCTTATCATCAAGATGATCAGGGTGAGTGGAATAATAAGGTGCTGAAAGGTACGGCGATGCCAAATGTACTGGAAGGGATTGAGCGCCATTCAACCCCTGAAGAGTATGCTGAAGCGGCGCGAGATATTACTAATTTTCTCGCTTATGCGGGTGAGCCTTCCAAGCTTCAACGTTTAGACTTAGGTTGGAAAGTCATTGCGTTCTTATTGGTTCTATTGTTGTTACTTTATCTTTTGAAGAAAGAGTATTGGCGAGATATTAAGCATTAATTTTTATTTGATATAATAATGATTCGATTTGTTATTTTTCTCAAATAGTTTAAAAAGCTCTACCGTATGTCGGTAGGGCTTTTTTTTTGTTAATTTGATGATAAGAGACCTCTCACACTAGAGATATCTATAACACTCTAAATTTGTATGTTTTTCTCTGAATTAGGGGAAATGTCTTTTGTCATAAGTACGTTACGAGCTGTTATACTCGTGATTAAAATCGTTAATGTAGGGGAAGTAGATGGATATAACATGGGTGAATACGGTATTAGATTGGATGGCCATGGTGTTTATTTTAGTGGTCGGGTTTGTTTTTCTCTTAATTATTGTGTATTACTTTATTGACCGCTTTCAAACGGAACATGCGATACGACATAATTACCCAGTGATTGCCCGTTTTCGATATCTATTTGAGTATTTAGGTACGTTTTTACGTCAATACATGTTTGCAGCAGATCAAGATGAGCGTCCATTTAATCGTGCACAAAGAAGCTGGGTTTACCGCGCAGGAAAAAATCTATCAACCACAGCGGCATTTGGTTCAACCCGAAATATTAACTTTCCTGGTAAAATTCTTTTTACCAGCTGTCCTTTCCCTTTATTAGAAAGGGATGCAGTTTCTTCCCCCCCCTTGGTTATTGGGCCGAATTGCAAAACGCCTTTTAAAGCAAATTCTATTTTTAATATTTCAGGAATGAGTTTTGGGGCTTTATCCAAGCCAGCTGTTTTGGCTTTAAGCAAGGGCGCTAAAAAAGCAGGTTGCTGGATGAATACTGGAGAGGGGGGAATCTCTCCTTATCATTTAGAAGGAGGAGCGGATTTAGTGGCGCAAATTGGAACCGCGAAATATGGTTATCGTGATAAAAATGGTCATTTAAGCAATGAGAAGCTGAGAGAGGCGGCTGCGTTAGAGCAAGTTAAAATGTTTGAAATTAAGCTGAGTCAGGGAGCCAAACCTGGGAAAGGAGGCATGCTTCCTGCCGCGAAAATTACCAAAGAAATTTCAGAAATTCGCGGCATTCCAATGGGTGAAGCCTCTCTCAGTCCAAATCGTCATGCGGATATCGGCTGTAACGATGATCTATTGGATATGATTGTTCGAATTAGAGAGGTGACAGGAAAACCCGTTGGCTTTAAATTTGTTATGGGGGCACCTGACTGGCTTGAGAGTCTTTGTAAACGTATTCATGAAGTGGGGCTAGAGAGTGCGCCTGATTTTATTACCATTGATGGTGCTGAAGGTGGGACGGGATCTGCCCCCGTTGCTTTGATGGATGATGTGGGGATTTCACTGAACGAATCGCTTCCTTATGTAATCGATATTCTAACCAAGTATGGACTACGTGATCAAGTACGAGTAATTGCCTCTGGTAAATTAACCAATCCTACGATGGTCGCCTGGGCATTAGCGGTTGGTGCGGATTTTATTACGTCTGCGCGTGGTTTTATGTTTTCGTTAGGGTGCATCCAATCAATGCATTGCCACAAAGATACCTGCCCAACGGGTATTGCAACGCACAATGTACGTTTGCAAAGTGGCTTGTCGCCTAAGATAAAATCGCAACGAGTGATGAATTTTCACCATAACCTGATTCATGAAGTGGAGATGATTGCACACTCTTGTGGGGTAACAGAGCCTCGTGGATTGACAAGACAGCATGTTCGAATTGTGCAAGGAGGCAGTCGGTCACGACCTTTCTCAGAAATTTTTCCAGATGAAACGCCGATTGCATTTCAAGGTATTCCTGTTGAAGTGACAGAGACAACGGTTTCTGAAACGAAGGCTTCTTAGTACGTTTTTTAGAACCCAAATCCTTACACTATTTTTCACGTTTCTATGTAGGGGTTTGGGTAGAATATTAAAGTTGAAATACCATTATGGCAAAAATTAAGTCCGCTTATGTTTGCACCGATTGTGGGGCAGATCATTCTCAGTGGCAAGGTCAGTGCGTGGCGTGCAGTGCTTGGAATACCTTGCAAGAGATTAAACTCAGTTCAGGAAAAAATTCCCCCCCCCCTGTTGATTCAAAGATGGCCGCGAAAGGCTATTCTGGTGTGGCAGAGGGACAGGTTAAAAATATATCGGATGTTAATTTAGCCGAAGTGCCAAGAATATCCTCCAGCATGAAAGAGCTGGATCGTGTGCTGGGCGGTGGCATTGTGCCAGGTTCCGTGGTATTAATTGGTGGCGATCCAGGGGTGGGTAAATCTTCTCTTTTATTGCAGGTGATGTGTGAATTAAGTACACACTATAATGTCTTGTATGTGACCGGAGAGGAGTCGTTACAGCAAGTGGCACTGCGTGCCAAGCGTATGCAGCTTCCCGATGAAAAACTGCGCTTATTAACCGAAACCGATGTGGAATTAATTACGCATTCGGCTGTGAAAGAGTCACCGATGGTTATGGTCATCGACTCCATTCAAACCATGCAACTTTCTGAGGTCAGTGGCGCGGCAGGTGGCGTGTCTCAAGTGAGAGAAGCCGCCGCATTTTTAACTCGGTTTGCAAAGCAAAATAATATCGCCATTTTTTTAGTGGGGCATGTCACCAAATCAGGTGAAGTGGCCGGACCAAGGGTCTTGGAACATATTGTGGATACTGTTCTGTTTTTAGAAGGGCAGTCCGACAGCCGCTTTAGAACACTGAGAGCGATTAAAAACCGTTTTGGTGCGGTGAATGAACTGGGGGTTTTTGCCATGACCGATAAAGGCATGAGGCAAATTAAAAACCCCTCAGCGATTTTTTTATCCCGTGGCGAAGAGGCCTCTTCTGGTTCTGTTGTGATGGTGGTTTGGGAAGGCTCACGCCCACTGCTGGTTGAAATACAAGCATTGGTAGACGACTCTCTTTTTGGCGCACCCAAGCGAGTGATGGTTGGTTTAGACCAAAATCGTGTTGCTATGTTGCTTGCGGTGATGCATCGACACGGAGGTATTCAAGCCAGCGATCAAGATGTATACGTCAATGTAGTGGGGGGGGTGAAAATTACCGAAACCTCTGCGGATTTGGCTGTTTTATCTGCGATTCTATCCAGTATGCGAGATCAACCGCTGTCACAAGAGTTAATCGTATTTGGTGAAGTGGGGCTGGCAGGTGAAATTCGTCCTGTTCCAAGTGGTCAAGAGCGGTTATTTGAAGCGGCAAAACATGGCTTTAAACGCGCCATTGTTCCGATAGGAAACGTTCCCAAAGGGGGTATACCTAATATGGATATTATTGGAGTGAAAAATTTACAACAAGCACTGGATGTGCTGTAAAGAAAGAAAAAGAGGAGGAGTTTTCCTCCCCTTATTTTTTAGAGGTGATCTGGTTTATTATCGTTAAAATTTGTAAACCATTCCTAATGAGATGGCGGTTGGATTACCTCCGTTGATGGTTTTGACTTCGTCACCATGCCCCCCATCTACGGCTTGAAAGCTTGCATTCGCTTCGTTATCTGTTGCACCATAAGCGATGTATACTTCGGCTTTTTTATCAAGCTTATGGAAAAGCCCTAAGCCAAGCTTGGTTGCTCCCGTGTTAACCGTATTTTTGGCGTCATCGACAACAAGATATTGCACCCGAAAATCGGTTTTTGGGGCAAACTTCCATTTCCAGTTGACTCCATATGCACTGCGATCCCACTGGTTGCTTGTGTCAGGGGTGATGTCTTCAAAAATAGCACCCAGTTGATGATTTCCAATGCCATATGTTGTGGCAAGGCGTAGGGTAGAGCCGTCGCCCATTTTACTGTGTTTTTTCCAGTCAGAATAAGCGGCAGACAGTGTTAGCTTATCTAATTTCCACCATAAGCCAGTGCTTAATACGCTTCTGTTATTGTCATCAATGGAGCCTGTTTTTTGATCTTCAGGATCGACAGAGTAAAGAGCTTGAAACTTAAGTGAGTCATTTTTAAGTTGATACATAATGGCATTTTTAGGGCGTGTATTAAGTTTGTTGTTGTCGCTGTAGCTGGCTCCTAGCAGGGCTCGACGTTCACCAACGGAGTCACCAAATATGCCCCATTTGGATGCAACGGTTTTAAAAGGCGTGTCATAAACGCCAATCCGTAGGCTATGTGCGCCAGCGGCGAGTCCAATGTAGCTGTTACGATTGGCAAAATTACCTTTAGAGCCATCATCCCAGCGTACTTCTTGCTCTGCCTGCCAGATAACCTTCATACCATTTTCAAGGGGAAGCTTGCCCTTGAAGCCAAGGCGTGAAGAGTTACTGGAGACGCTTATTCCATCATTATTGACACTGGGGTCATCTTGGTTGCTGTTGTCTATAGATACATGTAGCTTGCCATAAACAACCAATTTTTCACCTGCAACTTCAATTGCGCTCGCCGTAATAGGCATGGTAAGCATTGTCGCCATAGAGAGAGTTATTAATTTTGTATTCACTGTCGTTATTCCTTTATTTTAAAATGTCATGTTTTTGCTAACTGAATGTTACGAGGAATATTATGTCTGGAGAATATGAAGGCTTGATGTTGTATTTGTGACTGTTTAATGACGAAGTTAGGGGCTGTTTATCGGGGAAGTAGGACTTTTTTAGTGATGATTTTAAATTTTATTTATGCTTTGAATTTAAGGTTTAATGGATGCTGAGATGTAAATATTTAGGACTCATGTTAAAATCCTCGGCTAATTTACTTTTTAATTATTTTTTACCATGGATTGGAGTTTTTATGCACTATCGTAAGTTAACCGCAGCTATATTGGTTGCTTTGGCCACCCCTTCTGTTTATGCCGCAGGATTTGCTTTAATTGAACAGAGTGCCAGTGGCCAAGGTTTATCTTATGCAGGTGCTGCGGCCAATGCGGAAGATGCAAGTGTTATGTGGTTTAATCCCGCTGGGATGACTGAAATTGAGGGGAATCAAGCGATTTTAGCGGGGCATTTGATTGTGCCAAAATCGGAATTTAGTAATGATGGATCTTATACGACCTATTCAGGATCGATTTCAGGCAATGATGATAATGGCGCAACGAACGGGTTTGTTCCTAACCTTTATTGGAAAGGGAAGTATTCAGGCTATGATTTAGGACTGGGTATTAATGTTCCTTTTGGTCAAAAAATTAAATATGAAGATAATTGGGTCGGGCGTTATCATGCCATTGAGACCAATTTAAAAACGGTAAATATCAATCCATCGATAGCGAAAAAAATCAATGATAAAGTGTCATTGGGTTTTGGATTGAATGCTCAGTATGTTGATTTGATTCTTTCTAGTAAAGTAGATAATACGCTTGCAGGAAACCCAGGAGCAGGAGATGGAGAGGCTGAAATAACCGCCGATAGCTGGGCATATGGTTATAACGTTGGTTTGTTTTACCAACCAACGCCATCCACGGATTTAGGCTTGGCGTACCGCTCTTCCATTACGCACTTTGCAAAAGGTAAGGTGGATTACACTAATGTGACCAACGCTGGTGCTTTAACGTCGCTCGTGGATGCCGATGCAAAAGCAACGGTTAATTTGCCTGCTAGCCTTTCATTTAGTGTGAACCAAGGGGTGAGCGATAAACTGCAAATTTTAGCCGATGCGACTTGGACGCAATGGAGTAGCTATAAAGAGTTAGTGATTAACTTTGATTCGACACAAGCTGACAGCAATACACGCCAAGATTTTAAAGACAGTTGGCGTTTATCATTAGGTGGCATTTACCAGTTAAATGATACGATTAAACTCAGAGCGGGTGTGGCGTTTGATCAAACGCCCGTATCCAATCCAGAAAACCGTAGCCCTAGAACACCAGATGTTGATCGTAAATGGTTCTCTGTTGGTTTAGGGTATAAACTAAATGAGGCGTTAAATTTAGATGTGGCTTACAGTCATTTGTCTGAAGAGAAAGAAGATGTGAATTACACCACCAATGACGCTCAGTATTTAGTGGGTTCTTATAGCAATGCAGTCGATATTTTTAGTGCACAAATCGTTTGGAAATATTGATTTTAAAAACGCCTGTTTACTCCATCTAAACAGGCGTTTTTTTTTATGGTAATTATTCTCTATCTACGGATTCAGGCATATAGCGTTTACGAATCCAATAATCCACACTGATAAATTTTCCCCCCCCTATTACAAACAGAGCAAATAGCATAATGAAGTAAGTGGCGGCCCATTCGATACCGTTGTTACTCATAATCAAACTGCCGTGTTCGGTAAGCCAATCGTAATTTCCATGGGTTTGTAGAATATCTTTGGCTTTATCGAGTCGTTCAAGTGCTTCAACGCTGTTTTCAGCTGCCCAAGGGGACATTAAGTCATGTACCGCTTGCCAGCCATTATGCCAGTGCACACTGGCCATGGCGACCAACATGGTAATCATCAGTGGAATGGTTGCCCAGCGTGTGGCAAAACCAAATAGCAGTAAAATGGCACCGCCTACTTCCGCTGAGGTGGCTAAAAAAGCCAATAGCTCTGGAAAGGGAAGGCCTAATCCCCATTGTTCATTGCCAAACCAGGCAACAATATCGTCAAATGAATTGACTTTATTCATGCCTGCTACCCAAAAAACCGGTACTAAGTACAGGCGTAATGCCAGTGGAGCAAGAAAAGAGAGGGGGCGCTGGACGGTGTCCATGATGTGTTGAAGTTTAATTAGTAGGGCGGTCATAGTGAACCTTTTTAGCTAGGAGGAGCTCGTCCGAGAATAAAAAATGACTTTCTCTCGGACAGGCTCCTGGATAGGCAGGAAAGAAAAATAGTATTTTTGGTGTTTTTTATTGCATTGTCGTTATGAAGACCTGATTTTAATCATATTTCTTACATAAAATGACGATAAAAAAGAAGATAGAGGAAGGGGAGAGCAAGGTGAATTGAGCCTGCTCAAGAGAGGGTGCTCTGGAGCAGAAAGTTTTAGTTTTGTAAGAAATTGTTCCACTCTTTAAAGAGTTTTGGGGTCGTGGCGGCGATGGCTGAACGTTTTTCGACCTTAGCCAGCAGTACGGTTTGTTGGTCTAAGGTTTGGCTTTGCCCGCCTGCTTCTTCTAAAATCAGCCAGCCAGCGGCGTAATCCCAGATGTTTTGTGAGCCGTGTAGATAAACTTGACCGCGACCAGCGGCGATCCAGCACCAGTCTAATGCCACAGAACCAAAGCTGCGTTGTGAGGCGTAAGGTGCCTGCGTGACCAGTCGAATGGATAAGTCTGTTTTAAGGCGTTTAAAGTCGACAATGCTACTGCATTGGCTTAAAGCCGTTTTGGCGGTTTGAGCCACTAGGGGTTGGTGATTTAGCTCTGCGCCTTGACCTTGTCTTGCAGCAAACAGTTCACCTCGTGAGGGATCGTAAACGAGGCCTGCGACAATGTGCCCTTGTACCATGAGAGCCAATGAAACTGTATAAACGGGGATTCCAATCGCAAAGTTACTGGTACCGTCTACGGGGTCTAGAATCCAGCAGCCTGTTTGACTGTTCATGGCGTTTTCTTGAGATTTGGTGGTGGACTCTTCGCCTAAGAATGCAAACTCAGGCCAGTTTTTTTCTAAAAAGGCTTGGGTTTTTAATTGCATTTGGGTGTCGGCTTCCGTTAACAGAGAGCCGTCTTGTTTGGTTTCAACGGAGACTTTTTCAAACCGAGACAGCACTTCGGTTTTGGCGAGTTGTACGATGCCGTTTTTAAGTTGTTGCCAGCTGGCTTCTTGTATAAATGGGTGCTTAGGCATGCTCTTGAGTCTTCTTCTGTTGTCTATTTTTTACGGTGAGCTTGACCGATTGAACTGCATTATTGGAGGTTTTAACCACTTCTAAAATATAGTCCCCTATTTTGATGCAAGTACCCAGAGAAGGTAGGGTTTCAAGCTCTTCTTGAATTAAGCCATTTAAGGTTTTTGGACCATCTGTTGGTAAGTTTAAGTTGTACTCTTTATTGAGGTCACGAATAAACTCTAAAGCATTAATGGTCATGCTCCCATCATCATGAAACGCAACACTATCGGTTTCAGGTTTGGCCTTGGAGTCGGTAGAGAGTTTGCCGACAATCTCCTCCAGTAAGTCTTCCATCGTTAATAAGCCTTGTAGGTCACCATATTCATCGACAATACAGGCCATGCGGCGTTTATTTTCATTAAACTTACCCAGTTGAACGCTTAATGAGGTCGTTTCGGGTACAAAATAAGCAGGTCGAGTAATTTTAATGATGTCTTTAAGAGAAGCGTCCTTATGCATGAGCAAGGGAAGTGCGCGACGTAAATTTAAGACGCCAACAAGGTCTTCATCTAGAGAGCCACGATACAGTGGCACGCGGGTATAAGGCGATTTTTCAATGGCTTTGAGAATTTCTTCAATTGGCTGTGTGACATCCACCGCATAAATATCTTGCTTAGGGATCATGACATCTTCTACGGTTACGGTCTCCAGCTTTAGCACACTGGAAAGCATATCTCGATAATGTTTAGGCAGTTGATTTGTTGCTTCATCAATCAGTGTCTGTAACTCTTCGTGTGATAACGAGTGCTGATCGTCACTGTGTTTGGTGTTAATGCCAAGCAAACGTAATAAGCCATTGGCAAAAAAGTTAACCAACCAAACAATGGGGGAGAAAATTTTCAGCAGTGGGGTTAATACAAATGCGGCAGGGTAAGCTATTTTTTCAGGGTAGAGTGCCGCGAGCGTTTTAGGCGCAACCTCAGCAAACACTAAAATGACTAAGGTCAATAATCCAGCTGCCAACGCAATGCCAGCTTCGCCAATAAGCTTCATCGCAATAATGGTGGCGATGGAAGAGGCAAAAATATTAACGAAATTGTTGCCCAGTAAAATAACCCCGAGTAAACGGTCCGGTTTTTCGAGCAATTTTTGCGCCTTAATCGCCCCCTTGTGTCCAGATTTGGCTTGATGTTTTAAGCGATAGCGATTTAGTGCCATCATGCTGGTTTCTGAGCTGGAAAACAGAGCGGAAAGAATAATAAGAAGGACTAAAATTCCAAATAAGATGGATACATCGAGCGAGTTCAAAGTAGTCTTTTTTCGGTTGTGAATGAACCGATAATTATATACTTAAACCATTTAATTATGCAGCTTTTTGAACGTACCTGAGAGGCGAAATTGCTTGGTATTGTCCTTAATACCCTAAGCTCGATAAAATAATACTGGTACCAACAAA
Organism: Thiomicrorhabdus sp.; assembly: GCA_015488565.1. Classification (GTDB taxonomy): domain Bacteria; phylum Pseudomonadota; class Gammaproteobacteria; order Thiomicrospirales; family Thiomicrospiraceae; genus Thiomicrorhabdus. The sequence goes on along the minus strand of WFNQ01000007.1, from coordinate 13,308 downwards.
GCTAAGTATCAGTAAAAAATACGCCCAAATCGTGTATCGAGCGGCCTTGCGACCACGCCATCCATATTTAAAGTGACCAAATAAAAAGGCGCCGTATACGACCCAAGAGAGGATGGCAAGAAAGGTTTTGTGAATTAAATGTTGTGCAAAGAGGTCTTCGATAAAAAAGGCACCACTGAGTAGGGCAAAACTCAAAAAGATAAAGCCAATAATAACGAGCTGTATTAATGTGGTCTCCATAACTTGTAATGGAGGCAGGGCTTTCATTAGGCGTGAGAGTTTCTTTTTGCGAAAGAGGCACTCTTGTCTGCCGTATAAAATCGCTTGTGCGGTTGCAATGCCCATAATGCTGTAAGCAGCAATGGAGATAAGTACATGAATACCTAGAGTAAAAGGGAGGGGGGTAAAGTTATTCATAAATAGAGGTAACAAGACGGTGAATGCAGCCAATGGGTAGACAAAAATCCCCAGTATTTCGGTGTTTTTGTTAATGCAGGTGACCAGCAAAATAGCACTGCCGAGGAGTGCAACCAAGGATAAGCCATTGCCCATATTAAAGTGAATGGCTTGGTCACCCCATAAAGTGGTACTGAGCGCAAAGGCGTGAACCAGTGTTGCGATTAAAGCCAGCTTAATGACTTTTGGGCGAATGTTGGTATCGGTACTTCCCTGTATTTTTTGCCAAATAAGACGGCTGGCCAATAAATATAAGAGACAGGCTAATAAAGCACTCAATCCACTGATGAACATAAAAACCAAATCCTTAAAGTTATTGTATGACGCATTTCAGCTATAATACCCTAATTATTTTTTGAATTGAAGGTTACTGTCGTTGAAAAGCGTATATCAAAATCACTTAAAAATGCCGTGGTTTGGGTATAAGCACGCTGACGAAAGCCCTTTTTTAGGAGAGTCGTAATGTTTGATAATTTATCGGATCGTTTAGCCAAGACCTTTAAGACCCTAAAAGGGCAAGGTCGTTTAACCGAATCCAATATTAAAGATGCCCTGAGGGACGTACGTAGAGCCTTGTTAGAGGCTGATGTTGCTTTGCCGGTGGTTAAAAGTTTTATAGCAAAAGTGCAAACCCGTGCGATTGGGCAAGAAGTGTCAACCAGCCTAAATCCAGGGCAGGCGTTTATTAAAATTGTACGAGAGCAATTGGCCGAAGTAATGGGAGCCGAAGCCGAACCGCTTAACTTTAATGTGGAGCCACCTGCGGTGATTATGGTTGCTGGTTTGCAAGGGGCAGGTAAAACCACCTCCGTCGCTAAGTTAGCCAAACTACTTAAAGAGCGTGATAAGAAAAAAGTAATGGTGGTGTCAGCGGATGTTTACCGCCCTGCCGCGATTAAGCAGTTAGAAACGCTATCAAATCAAATAGATGTGCTGTTTTACCCGTCGTCAGCCGAACAAAATCCTATTGATATTGCACGTAACGCCCATGCCGAAGCAAAAAAACAGTTTGCTGATGTTTTAATATTGGATACGGCGGGTCGTTTACATGTAGACGATGAGATGATGCAAGAGATTAAACAATTGCATCAGGGAATTAATCCATGCGAAACTTTATTTGTTGTTGATTCCATGACGGGGCAAGATGCGGCCAATACCGCCAAAGCCTTTAATGAAGCGTTGCCACTAACAGGGGTAATCTTAACCAAAACGGACGGGGATGCTCGTGGTGGTGCGGCGCTGTCTATTCGTGAAATCACGGGTAAACCCATTAAGTTTATTGGGGCGGGCGAAAAGGTCGATGCATTAGAACCTTTTCATCCCGACCGCATGGCGGGTCGTATTCTTGGAATGGGCGATGTACTTAGCTTAATTGAAAGTGCCGAATCCAAAATTGATCAAAAGAAGGCCGCTAAATTTGCTGCAAAAATCCAGAAATCAGGTGCATTTGATTTAGAGGATTTTTTAGAGCAGCTACAACAAATTAAGAACATGGGTGGCGTGGGCGGCTTAATGGGCAAGATGCCTGGAATGAGTAAAATCAAAGATCAAGTGAGTGGTGATGTGGCCGAAAAAGAGTTTCGTCGCTTAGAGGCGATTATTCAGTCCATGACTCGTAAAGAGCGGATGTTTCCCGCCGTAATTAAAGGGTCGCGTAAACGTCGAATTGCAACCGGTTCTGGTACTTCCGTGCAAGATGTAAACCGCTTATTAAAGCAGTTTACTCAAATGCAGAAGATGATGAAAAAAGTATCGAAGGGAGGGATGAAAAACATGATGCGTGGCTTAGCTGGTAAGCTTCCGCCCGGGATGGGTGGGATGCCGCCAGGAATGCGATAGGGTGTTGATATAAGAAGTACTTTCTTGTATAATCCCGCTTTTCGCCAAATGGTTGGCGGAGAGCATAAGAATTAGTTGGGGGGAGTTCCTCTCATCGCCTGATCAAAATAAGGAAAATAATATGGTAGTTATTCGTTTAGCACGTGGTGGATCTAAAAAGCGTCCTTTTTATAAATTAGTGGTTGCAGATCAACGTTATAGTTCAACAGGTCGTTTTATTGAGCAGGTTGGTTTTTATAACCCGGTTGCCGCAGGTGCAGAAGAGAAAGTCCGAGTTGATCAGGCGCGTGTTGATTATTGGGTTGCTCAAGGGGCACAAATGAGCACAAGAGTTAAAAACGTCGTTAAGCAATCTCAAGCACAGGCTTAATTTCCGTTAAAAAGGATCAAATCATGTCGGATGACAAGCTGATTGTGGGTCAAATTAACGGTATCTTTGGGGTCAATGGTTGGGTAAAGATTTTCTCCCATACCGACCCTAGAAAAAATATTTTAGATTACTCGCCTTGGATGATTAAGTTTAAAGGGGAGTGGCAGCATATTAAGGTCGTGAACAGTAAAGTTCAGTCGGGTGGTAAGACACTGGTGGCGCAACTTGAAAATGTAAACGATCGGGATGTGGCTCGTGAATACATGGGCTGTGAAATTGCCATTGACCGTTCTCAGTTGGTTAACAACACGGAAGACGGTTGGTTTTGGATTGATTTAATCGGTTGCCAAGTAATGACGCAAGAAGGCGTGATTTTAGGCGATGTAAAAGAGATGATTGTCACGGGTGCGCATGATGTATTGCGCGTGCAAGGAGAATCAGAAGTGTTGATTCCGTTTGTTATGGAACAATTTATTCTTTCGGTTGATATCAATGCAAAGAAAATTGTAGTGGATTGGGCGTTGGAAGACGACAGTGACGTTTGACGTCATAACCTTGTTTCCAGAGATGTTTACCGCATTAACGGAGTCGGGTGTGAGTCGGCGTGCACACCAAAATAAATTGTATGATTTAACCACTTGGAATCCACGCGATTTTACAAAAGATAAGCATAAAACGGTGGATGATCGCCCTTATGGGGGCGGGCCAGGAATGGTTATGATGTATCAACCGTTAAAAGACACGCTTTCTGCGATTGAAGCGGCGACAAAAGAAAAGCCTTATGTGGTTTATTTATCCCCACAAGGTGCGCCTTTAACACAGCAAAAAGTGACGAAACTGAGCCAGTATCGTCATCTTACTTTGCTTTGTGGCCGCTACGAAGGGGTTGATGAGCGCTTCATTGACTCATTGGTAGATGAGGAGATTAGCATCGGTGATTTTGTCGTTAGTGGGGGAGAGCTCCCTGCGATGATGTTAATGGATGCTGTGATTCGCCTGATTCCTGGTGCGTTAGGGCATGCTCAGTCCGCAGAGCAAGATTCCTTTACGGATGGTTTGCTGGATTGTCCACACTATACTCGTCCAGAGGTTGTGGATGGCATGTGTGTTCCTGATGTATTATTAAGCGGTAATCATGGCAAAATTGCGTCTTGGAGACAAGCGCAAAAACAGACTCGTACGCAACAGCGTCGACCAGATTTACAGGCTGGAAAAAGCTGTTAACAAGTTAACAATTCGGATTTAACCTCTGGTTAGTTATGTTGTTAAATATTTTTAACAGCGTTACATAACGAATGTTGAATAAATTTAGAAAGGGCATAGCCCTGGGGATTTTTTAGAATTCCCATTTATATGGAGAAGCTTAAAATGAGTGATATTATTAAGCGCATTGAAGCAGAGCAAATGGCAAAAGAATTACCTGTATTTAACCCAGGTGATACCGTTGTTGTACAAGTTAAAGTAAAAGAAGGTAAAAATGAACGTCTTCAGGCGTATGAAGGTGTTGTGATTGCTAAGAAAAATCGTGGTGTTAACTCTAATTTTATCGTGCGTAAGATTTCACACGGTGTGGGTGTTGAGCGTACATTCCAAACATACAGTCCATTAGTTGATAGTGTTGAAGTAAAACGCCGTGGTGCGGTTCGTCGTGCCAAGCTTTACTATCTACGTGAGCTATCTGGTCGTGCAGCACGTATCAGAGAAAAAATATAATCATTTTGTGATTTTATTTTTTATAAAAAAGCCCCTATATAGGGGCTTTTTTTGTTTTTAAGACGCCTCCTAATTCCCCCTAATTTTCTTTGTTTTTGATATACTTTCGTTATGTCAATATCCCCTGCTACCGATCCTAATATAGAAAAAATTCAATCCTTTTTACGCTTTTTAGTTCTTTCTGAAGGCTTAAGTCAAAATACCATTGCGGCATATAAACAAGATTTACACCATTTTTACATTTGGCTGAGCGAGCAAAGTGTGACTCAATTTTCAGATGTGACTCGAACCCACATAGAAGATTTTCTCTTTTTTTTGCAACAAAGTGGGCGAAAAGAGCGTAGTAATGTTCGCTTACTCTCTGCATTAAAACGTTTTTATCAATGGGGGGGGGTAAATAATTTTTTTAATCAAGATCCGACGGTACTGCTTAAGGCGACTAAAGTGCCTAAATCCATTCCCTCTGTTATTTCTGAAAAGCAGGTGGAAGACTTATTGAATGCACCAGATGTGATGTCCTCATTAGGACTTCGTGACCGAGCCATTTTAGAGATGATGTACGCTTGTGGATTGCGAGTGTCAGAGGTGGTTGAACTGCCTTTTGAGCAGGTTAATTTATCAGCGGGTTTGGTTCAAGTGATGGGAAAAGGAAGTAAAGAGCGTATTATCCCTCTTGGCGAAGTGGCAATAGAGTGGATTGAACGCTATCTTAAAGAGTCTCGGCCGATTCTCGTTAAAGGACGTTGGATTTCAACCTTGTTTATTTCACGAATTGGTCGTCCCATGACACGGCAGACATTGTGGCACCGTGTGAAAAATTTAGCTTTTGATGCGGGTATACAAGGTAAGCTTTCACCGCATACGTTACGACATGCATTTGCAACGCACCTGATTAATCACGGAGCCGACTTAAGAACGGTACAATTGTTGTTAGGACATAGCGATTTATCGACCACACAAATTTACACACACGTTGCAAAAGAACGATTGCATCAGTTACATCAACAACATCACCCAAGAGGATGATGATTTGCTCAGAAATAAAAGGCATTCAAATGCATAATGAAGAGAAAGTATTGGTTAATGTTACTCCAAATGAGACGCGAGTGGCTTGGGTTGAAAACGGTGTGTTGCAAGAACTTTGGATTGAGCGGGCGAATAAAAGAGGCTTGGTTGGAAATATCTATATGGGGAAGGTTGATCGAGTCTTACCTGGAATGCAGGCAGCGTTTGTCAGTATTGGGTTAGAAAAATCAGCGTTTTTACATGTATCCGATGTCTGTCAATTAAAAACCGCTCAAAATGAAACGACTGAGAGTGATGATATTGCTAAATTATTGTATCCAGGGCAAAAGATTTTAGTGCAAGTGATGAAAGATCCTTTGGGTACAAAAGGGGCGCGTATTACGATGCAATTAAGTTTACCTTCCCGAATGTTAGTCTATATGCCGATAGAGAAAAGCCTTGGTGTGTCGCAACGCATTGAAAGTGAAGAAGAGCGAGAGCGCTTACGAGGGTTAGTTAAAACGATTCCTGAATTTCAAAAATCAGAAGGTGGTTTTATTGTTCGCACGGTAGCAGAGGGCGTGGAATTTCATGAAATACGCGCGGATATGATCTATTTACAGCGGTTATGGAACGGCATTCAAGAGAGTACTAAAACGGCAAGAAAGCCTATATTAATTTATGAAGATTTACCACTTTATTTACGTATTTTGCGTGATATTCCCATTGAACGCATTGAAAAAATTCGAGTGGACTCGAGTGAAACGCTTAAAAAAATGGAACAATTTATTGACATGTATGTCATGGAGCTAACCAATCGTTTGGGATTGTATCAGGGTGAACGACCGATTTTTGACTTATATAATATTGAAGAAGAGATTCAAACGGCACTGCATAAACGAGTGAATTTGAAGTCGGGAGGCTACTTAATTATTGATCAAACGGAGGCGTTAACGACCATTGATGTCAATACAGGAGGCTTTGTTGGGCATAAGAATTTGGAAGAAACTATTTTTAAAACCAATTTAGAAGCTACGCAAGCCATTGCGAGACAATTGAGACTAAGAAATTTGGGAGGGATTATTATTCTTGATTTTATTGACATGGAGCTTAAAGAGCATAAAAAGCATGTGTTGGCGGCGTTAGAAAAAGAGTTGGCAAAAGACCGAGTTAAAACCTCCATTAGCAGTATTTCTAATTTGGGACTGGTTGAGATGACACGCAAGCGAACCCGTGACAGTTTAGAGCGTACGTTATGTGAACCATGCTCCGTATGCAGTGGACGAGGCATGGTGAAAACCTCAGAGACGGTTGCATTTGAGATTTTTAGGGACATTACCCGCATGGCTCGCTCGTTTGAAGGGGAAAAATATCGTGTGATTGCTTCGGAATCGGTTGTCGCACGAATTTTAGACGAAGAGTCCGATAGCGTGGCCGAGTTAGAGGAATTTTTAAAGAAAAGCATTCGATTTCAAGCAGAGAGCTCTTACTCTGCTGAGCAGTTTGATGTTGTGATGATGTAAGGGTGTAATGTTACGTGGTTGTTAAACACTCTCATCATTTTTTACAAATCGCTTTTGCGATTTTAATTGGCTATTTATTGATTACGAGACTTTTTATCTCGTGGGTTCAGTATGCCCCCGATTCCTTTATTGAAAAAGTGGAATGGGTGACGGAGAGTCAAATCTCGTTTGAACGAATTGCCATACAGCAAAATTGGTTGGGATTTCAGTTTCAAGTTGATCAACTTGCCGTTAATCATGTTGAGTTTGATTTAGATGTTCAGCGGCTGGCTATGGATGTTAACCTGTTTTCTATGTTGATTCCGACACTGAAATTTGGTGATTATTTAACGATAGAAAAAGGGATTTACCATAATAAAAAAACGCAAGATTTGAATCAAAATGCACTTGGTATCGAACGATTGTCTGTAGAAACACTTGAGAAACTGACAGAAATAAATGTGGATATCAGTCAGCTTTGGCCACGAATTAAGGTCTCTGATCTGATATTTAAAGCCGTGTTATCACCTGATTTGACACTGCATGTGTATCATTATCAATCTTTAAAAGGCCGCCAACTGAGTGTGGTTTCAGAGTTTGGTATGGCGTATAAAGAGAGTCTTAATTTTGAACGGTTTGCTTTTAAAGCCCGTTTTGATACCAGTGTATTAGGAAAAATAGAACAAGGTGAGTTCAGTGTGTCTTCCTTTCAACCTTTAAGAATTGAAGCGCTTGCACAGTTATTACCCCCAGTTTGGCATCAAAAGCTACCTAAGGGGGAGTTAATTATTGATTTGAAGGCCGAGGTTTTACAGTCCAGCTTATCTCGACTGATATTAAATTTAAATACACAAGCGCTAAAATGGCCTCAAAAACGGGAAGCACTTCCTGAGCATCTTGGTTTTGAGCTGGTTTGGGAAGAGGCACTACAAGCGAAACAAACTCTTTTTACAGGCTGGCGATTTCGACTGTCTCATATTCAGTTAGACAATCAATATATTAAAACCGTTTCACCTATTGAACTTCATTTTTTAGAGAATCATCTGTTAACGTTTCAATCCGATTTTTTTGATATTGAACCATTTAAAGTACTCCTTAAGTCATTTATTCCTCAAGCCTATGCGGCTGCATTACTGGATAAAAAAGCGGTATTTTCGATAAAAAACGTGGCAGGTAAGTTTAATTGGCATAGCTTTCAACTGCCACAGTTAGATGTCACTATTAAGGCATTAAACTTACCTGCAACGGCGTATCCAGGTATAGAGATAGATAATGTAATCTTATCAAAAAATAGGAATAACTTAAGTCTTAAGATAACGAAGCCCATTATTTTATCGGGTTTAAACTTGCCTAAGGGGGGGGTAGAAATTGCATTACCAAGTCAAATTGAAATAACGCATTTGGCTGATAAAGGGTGGGTACTTAATCCACTTAACTTTACCCTTGATAACATGCCTGTTGCATTGACTGCAACCGCGAATAAGCAAGGTGAAATAGACAGTGATTTGACGATTAAAATTGGCAGTATGCAGGTCTTAAAACAGTATTTACCCTATGAATTGTTTTCTCCAGAATTACAGTCATGGTTAAAAATGGCACTTGTAGACGGTAAAAAGATTCAAGCACAGGTTCAACTGAAAGGCGATTTAAATAACTTCCCTTTTCAGGATGGATCGGGCGTGTTTCAAATTACGGCTACCGTTGAAAATGCTTTTTTAAAGTTTGATGCGGACTGGCCTATGCTGGAAGATTTTAGTGGAAATATTCTTTTTACCCCCTACCAATTAAAAATTACTTCACCGCGTATTCACGTGGGTGCAGGAAATTATGCTCAAAATGTTGAAGTGGTGATTGATCACCTTGACCAAAAAAATATTGCTCTGGTGTTTAAAGGCAAGGTACAAACAGAGTTTAATCAAGCCATCTCTTATGTAACAAAATCGCCGTTAGCCTCTTTATTAAGTATGGAATCCTTTATTCAAAATACCCAATTTAAGGGAGCGGTTGATGTCACGTTGGATCAGGTTTGGATTCCTCTTTCAGGGTATAGCAATCAAGCAGAAAAAGTATTAGGTCGCGTACAATTTAACAAGGCTTCGATGACCTTATTTGAACAAATTCCGATTAAAGAGATAGAAGGCTCTTTGGTGTTTACGGAACGATCGGCGACGGCGTCTAAGTTATCCGCCAAGGTGTTTGACAGCGACAGTCATTTTTCAGTTAAAACAAAGACAGAAACGAAAGAGCATTTGATTTTTATTCAAGGAGAAGGAGCGTTTTTAAATCCAAAAAATCCTTTTTTTGATGCCGCAATTCCGTGGCGTTTAGGGATTGATATTCCGTTGCACCAAGTAAAAAACTCAGGCCTCAACCTTCAGTTAGATGTGTTGACCGATCAAGTCAATAGCTTGTTACCAGCCCCCTTTGATGCAAAAACTTTGACCAAAAAAAGGCTTAAAGTGGCTTTGGCAGTGACAGAAGAGTCGTTACGCTTGAATGCAAACTTACCTGAAAGTTTAAGCATAAAAGGGCATTGGAAGCACATAAATGATGCGTATCAGATGGATCAACTTAATGTTGTATTGGGGCGAGATAGTCCATCGGAAGTTAAAGAGGGGAAAGCCATTTCTTATATTAGAGGCAAGGTAGGCGAGGTGAATATTGATGACTGGGTTGAATTTCTTCCGCAACTCTCTTTTATCCGTGACTGGCAGGCCGAGAATGAGCAGAAAGCACAAGACGCGCTCTCTTGGAACGCTTCGGTCATTGATATTTCGACCTTAATATTTAGAGAAAATGTCTATCCAAATGTTCGTATTGAATGGCTAAAACGTAACTTGAGAACCGCGTTACAAATTAAAAGCTCCGATGTATTAGCTAATGTGGTGATTAAGCCGAATACACCGATCGAGATGAATGTGGAGCGTTTAAGGCTCCATGCGATTGAGTCAAGTGACGCTAAGGCAAGCTCACTATGTCAACCTGTACAGACTTCTTCCACTACGTTGTGGCCTGAAATTATTTTTAAAGGTAAAAAAATTGAAGTGAGTGGTTATTTGGTTGATTCATTAAGTTTTCATTTATTGGATGCCAAGGAGCGCTTGACCATTACGGATTTACAGGGTGCGTTTGGTCAAGGAGCAGGCTCTTTAACGGGGCAATATTTGTTTGATAAAACGAGTCATAACAGCAGTCTATCTCTTTCACTTAAGTCTAAAAAAGTGAGCAAAATGTTACGCTTTATTCAATTAAAGCAAGGTTTTACCGGTAAGAAGGCGAAGGTTGATGCTAATTTATCTTGGCAGGGAGCACTGGAGTGTTTTTCAACAAAAGCCGTTGTCGGACAAGTGAATTTTGAATTAGAGGATGGTGCGATTGAGAATATTGAACCAGGCTTTGCACGAGTGATTGGTTTGCTCAGTGTTGAATCGTTAGCGAGACGATTAAAGTTAGACTTAAAAGACGTGACCAATAAGGGGATGATTTATGACCAAATAAAAGGGCAAGCACAATTAAAGCAAGGAATTTTGCAGTTAGAATCCTTTGGACTAAAAGCCCCTTCGGCCAGTGTCGCTCTGTTTGGTCAGGTGAATTTGTTAAAAGAGACCTTTAAGTTAAAAGCCTATGTGACACCAGCCATTGGCGCAAGCATTCCAACGATTGCCGCATTAGCAGGGTATGCCAATCCTTTAGCGGCCTTAGCCGTTTATACGTTTATGAAAGTGATTCCGGGTGTTAATGAGAATTTGGTTACGTTCCGCTATGATGTAACTGGGCCATGGTCAGACCCAAAGGTATCCGAGGTAAAAAGTAAAACCGATACCAGCAAACCACTTTTTGATGTGGAAGAGAGTATTTTAGATACACAGCGATAATTCGATTTTTTATTTGAGTGTTTCTAGGGACTTATTCAGAGATTCCTTAAGTTATTACGAAAATAATTGTTTTTGTTTAAGGTGAAAGAGCCTGTAAAATTATGGTTAATATTGTAGTGGTATGTTCCCGCTTTTAATCCATAAACAGGTAAGGGAATGGTTTGACTAAAAGGGGTCATGACCATGGTGCAAAACTGATTATTGATACTTTCATTGTCGTAAAAAACAGAGGTTTCAATGAGGTTGTCTATTACTTGGGTTGTGATTTGCCCTATTTGTTGGCAGCCATTACTAAAGACTCCTGATATGTTTAGAAATACTTGTTTTGGGAAGTCATCGGTTTCAATCAGTTCTACTTGTGTGATTTCTTGTATTTTTTGACCGCGTTGAAAGCTTAATAATGTCCAACTGTTTTTTTGAGTGTATTCAAATTTTACGTCCTGATAAACAGCCACTTTTTCTTTAACATCAATGCTGGGAATGGTTAAAACCTTGCCTTCAAAATAAGGCCGATCGGTTGCATTTACTAGCGTACTCAACAGTAACCCTGTAACAATTATCCACGTTTTCATTTTATTCCCCTATGTTTTTTACGGCGTTGTTCGTATTGAACAAGTTCTTTTACATAAGATAAGTCTGATTTTGGGGGGAGTCAAGCTAAAGGTATCATGTAGTAAAAAAAATATTATTTTAAGGAGAGGCCACCTTCCTCTTTTTCCTCGAGATATTCACTATTTTCAGGATCTGTTTCGGGGTAGGTAAGGTACCATATTGCTGTAAACTTTTCAGGATCCAGTTTTTTTTGTAGCAACAAAATAGCTTGAATGTATTGCTCAATATAAATGTAATTACCTCGTTTAATAGATTGCCACAAATGACGATATTTTTCGGGTAAAAAAGGTTTGAAGTGAGGCAGTAGGCCAAAGCCTTCTTCAATAGTGGCAATACGATTCATCACCTCTTGTCTGGCGGCAATGGTATAAATTTTTTGTTGGTTATCAAATATTTTACCTACCCAGAAGAGAATAGCCGCCGTGATAAGAAAGCTGATGATTGGGCGGTCGAATAGAAAAGCTCCCAGTAGAGTAAAGGTGGCAAGAATAATCGCACTGACGGGGAGGGTGAGAATGGATATCCAAACTTTATTGCCTTTTAAGTCATCCGCAATCGCTTTGATATTAAAATCATTTGGATCAATTTGTTGTAAGCGCGTTAGCATCTCTTGTGGAGAGGGAATACGTTCCGATTCAAGTTGTTTTGGCGAATCCTTTTCTAAGGTGTTTTCGAATGGATTCATGATTTATGGCATCCTTTTTTAGAGAGTTTAGGTTGGCATTGTTGGTTGCATGAGATGGAAAATCGTTGTTTGGTTTCCATTGCATAGGCGGTCATTTTTCCTCCCCATAAACAACCGGTATCGGTTGAGTGGACTTGGTAAGCATCGACTTCGCCTAAGGTTGACCAGTGACCAAAAAAAATTTCGTGGTCTTTGTTTTTGCGGTTTGGAAAAACAAACCAAGGTTCGTAAGGTGTCATTTTCTGTCTATCTTGTTCGCTTTGAGGGGCGGATTTTAGCGTGAACTCAAGTGTGCCGCTGGCATCACAATAACGCATCCGAGCAAATGCATTGAGGATATAACGCGCCCGCTCCCAGCCAGTAAGTGTCTCTTGCCATTGGTTGGGTTGGTTACCAAATAGGTGGTTTACTAAAGCCTCTTTCCAATTTTCTTGTTGTAGTAAGGTCTCAACTTCTTTGGCATAGCCTAATGCGGCTTGAATGCTCCATTGTGGTGGAATACCTGCATGTACCATTACGGCGTTATAGATGGGATGTTTGACCATTAAGGGTTGATGTCTGAGCCAATGAATGAGCTCATCCACGTCTTTGGCATGCAAAATATCTTGTAAGGTATCGGATTTGGAACGAAATTTTTCAAAGCCAGCATAGGCGGCAAGTAGGTGAAAGTCATGGTTGCCTAAGACGGTCTTAGCTTGTCCTTGCTGTTCGAGTTGTTTGACAAAACGTAAGCACTCTAAAGACTTTGGCCCTCGATTGACTAAGTCCCCTACAAACCATAAAAAATCCCGTTCGGGCTGGTAATTGATATGACTTAGCAGAGTTTGCAATTCATCATAGCAGCCTTGTAAGTCGCCAATGACATAGGTGGTCATTGTCTTTATACCCTTATCGTCATGTGTGGTTACCTTGTTCAAAGTATAGGTTTGCAAGCTTCACAAAGCCTTCAATAGGGATCGTTTCTGCTCGTACGCTAGGATCAATATCACACTGTTCAATCTGTTCTGAGCTTAACCAGCCCTTTAAATTATTGCGCAATGTTTTGCGTTTTTGACTGAACGATTGTCTCACAACATCACTGAACGTTTTTTGATCTTTTGCAATAAAGGGTTTGGTTTTGTGGGGGATTAAACGCACAATGGCCGAATCCACTTTAGGGGGGGGGGTAAAATTTTCTGGGCCAACGGTGAATAGGTATTCCGTGTCACAAGCGTACTGCAACATCACGCTTAAACGACCATACGCTTTGAT
>WFNQ01000006.1 GCA_015488565.1 Thiomicrorhabdus sp. | reverse complement strand
ACTCTCAATATAGCATTTAATTTAAGAAGAAAATAGTGATACTAACAATAGATGTGATCTTTGTATTTTCTCTAAAAAATGACGCATCAGCAGTTAAGGGGGGGGAAGTTTTTAGGTGTGGTTTGTAGGCTGGTTTTAAATAAAGGTATTTAAAAACCAGCGCTTTATTAAGAGGGGGGGAAGAATCTTATTTTAAGTGGTAAGCCACTTTAAGCGTGTTATGCAACAAGGTTGCAATGGTCATTGGACCTACTCCACCAGGTACTGGTGTAATCCAACTGGCTTTCTCTTTTGCGGTATTAAACTCAACATCGCCACACAATGTGCCATCGTCTAAACGGTTGATGCCCACATCAATGACAATAGCGCCCTCTTTAATCCAAGCACCTTTGACCATTTCGGGTCGTCCAACACCAACCACCACTAAATCGGCTTCGGAGACTTTTTTAGCGAGATCTTTGGTGGCACTGTGGCAGACGGTAATCGTGGCTCTGGCATTTAATAGCTCAAGAGCCATCGGTACGCCGACAATATTGGATGCCCCTACAATGACCGCATTTAACCCGCGGAGTGGAATCCCTGTTTTTTCAAGCATGGTCATTACGCCATGCGGAGTGCAGGGGGCAAGTTGAGGTGAGCCAGTGGCTAAGCGACCGACATTATAAGGGTGAAAGCCATCGACATCTTTTTCAGGGGAGATGCGTTCAATAATCGCTTCGGGATTAATCTGCTCTGGAACAGGCAGTTGTACGATAATACCGTGAACCGTCTCATCGGCATTGAGTTGATCAATTAAGGCCAAAACGGCTTCTTGTGAAGTATCCGAGGGTAAGACTTTAGAGACATCATTAAACCCCGCTTTTTCACAGGCTATTTTTTTATTACGAACGTACACTTGTGAAGCGGGGTCCTCTCCGACCATGATTACGGCTAAACCTGGGCGCACATTACCAGAGGCCACTTGCGTATCCACTTCTTGTTTAATTGATTCACGGAGTTCGGCGGCGATTAACTTACCGTCTAAAATATTTGCAGGCATGGGTGGAGTCTCCTTCATGGTAGCAGAGGAATAAATAATCGCAATATCATAACCGATTTTGATAAAAATCATTGGAAATCATTGCCTTAATTTGTAATCCAAACCCTTGCATAGAAATGTGAAAAATAATGTAACTATTTGGAATGCCTAGAGTTTTTAGATATGTAGTCGCCCCTATAGGTTCGGCGTAGTATTTTAAGACCATAGGTTTTTCAAAGGCTTGCGCTATAAATGGATTTTCTATCTGGGTACTAGGGTATTAGTGTTCGTTATTTTATTGAGTTGCTCGAAGTATCAAGAGGGGGGATGTATTTATTTGAGAGAAGGATTAAAACGGATTTTTTTAGATTTTGTTGTTGACAGCTAAGGGGGGGCTCTATACAATACGCCCCATCTTATCGGAGTGTAGCGCAGCTTGGTAGCGCACCTGTTTTGGGTACAGGTGGTCGGGGGTTCAAATCCCTCCACTCCGACCATATTCATATTAGCTTGAATGGAAAATATCCCTTTCAGGCCAATAGTAAAAAGGTTCGATTAAGCGCCCATAGCACAACTGGATAGTGCATCGCCCTTCTAAGGCGAGGGTTTCAGGTTCGAATCCTGATGGGCGCACCATTTTAATGGTCACCCATACAAGTTCTATAGTATTGTATAACTTTCTATTATGGCGGATATAGCTCAGTTGGTAGAGCCCCGGATTGTGATTCCGGTTGTCGCGGGTTCGATCCCCGTTATTCGCCCCATTTTTTATTTCCTTTTATCTTTTTATTCCTCTCTATATTAGACGTGTTTAATTTTTTGCTCCGCAAAAAAATATGACTTATTTTATGGTTCGTTGAAAATACTATATATTTAGAATATCACCTTAATACAATAACGTTCTGCCTCCCCCTGTTTGACGCTCAGCGCCTATCGCTAAGGTATTGCCATCGCTAGAAAAGCGAACAGAGTAGCCAAGTCGTCCTGTTGTGTTAAGGGTGTTTTTAACATAGGCTTTTTGTGTCCAGCTACCAGCGGCATCTCGACTAAAAACATAGGCTGCACCGGCATTAGAGGTGCTGTTGTCGGCTTCATTGCCGTTGAAAGCGACGGCATTACTGTCTTCCTCTTGTGCCCCAATGGCAAGCAGGTCTCCATTATAGGAGAGGCTAAGGCTCCATCCAAATAGGTCTGAAGCATCGGTATTGCTGGCTTTTAAAAAAACTTGTTGCGTCCATACTGTTCCACTGCGAGTAAAGACATAGGCAGCCCCCGAGTTCGAAGCACCATTGTCAATTTCATTGGCATTGATTCCCGTATCGCTGCTGTCGTTGTTATAAGCGCCAATAGCAAGCGTATTGCTGTCGCCAGAAAGGGTTAAATGAAAGCCAAAATAGTCATAAGAATCAGGGCTACTGGCTTTTAGGTAAGCTTGTTGTGTCCATGCCACTCCATTATGAATGAAAATATAGGCCGCACCAGAATACTTTTCAGCATTGCTACTTTGGTCACCATTAACCCCCGATGCACCACTGCGCTCTCGATAAGCGCCTACGGCAAGCGTGCTTCCATCTTCTGATAGACTCACCGTCCCGAAGCGGTCTTCAAGGTCGGTGTTACTGGCTTTAAGATAGGCTTCTTGAACCCAGTTACCATTATCGAGCTTAAATAGGTATGCCGCTCCTGACTCACTTAGGCTATTGTCGGCTTCATTGCCATTGATTCCCGTTGCATTACTGCTTTCTCGTCGTGCGCCAACGGCAAGTGTTGCGCCATCGCCTGATAGGCTAATGCTTTCACCAAAATAGTCGTTTACATCGGTATTGCTGGCTTTCAGGTAGGCTTGTTGTTCCCATGTTGTCCCTGATCGGCTGAATACATAGGCAGCACCCGAGTCGGTTGCAGTGTTATCAAGTGCATTATTGTTTACACCGATTGCGTTACTGTCTTCTAAATAAGCACCGACGGCAAGGGTATTTCCGTCAGAAGAGAGGCTGATTGCGATGCCAAAATAATCTTCTGTATCGGTATTGTTAGCCTTAATATACGCTTGCTGTGTCCAGTTTAATTCGTTTTTAATAAAAATATACACCGCCCCTGATTGCAATGCGCTGTTATTGCTTGTGCTGTTAATTCCGGTTGTTGAGCTGTCTTCTCTAGGCGCTCCTATTGCTAGGGTACTGCCATCACTGGATAAGGCAATCGAGGTACCAAATCGATCGCCTGTGTCAGCATTATTTGTAAAAATTTCACCAATGCTATTTAAGAGGTTGCTTGAGATTAATATGGGAGAAGAGTCCGTGCACCCAACTGGGTTACAGCTTTGCAAAATGTATTCGGCATTCAATCGTTGGTACAGAGGAACCAGCTCAGTGATGGTTTGTGTACTTGAGGCAATATCTCCCCCTAATTGTGAAAATCCAGAGAGACCATCAGGGTTTTCCAGTAAACGATAAAATGTGGCATCAGAAACATCCGTCCAATCAAATTGAAATCCTTTGGTCGCAACCAACGTTAAGCTGGGAATGGCGGCTGAGGCAGGAGGGTTCGCGTATACCACCGTGATGACTTGGGTGTCTGTTGCGATATTCCCTGCAGAGTCAACCGCTTGATAGGTCACAGTAGTGATTCCAATGGGAAAAAGAGCGGGTGCGTCGTTGGTAACGCTTACCGTTCCATCGACTAAATCGGTTGCACTGGCTGTTCCAATAGCACCACTGACAGGCGAACCATCGGCAGAGCTTAATGTGATGTCTGCTGGAATGCTTAGTGTGGGGGCTGTTGTATCTGTTATTGTTACTTTTTGTGTGGCTGTCGCGATATTTCCGGCAAGGTCTGTTGCTGAATAAGTTACTAATGTTATTCCTACGGGAAAAGAAGCTGGGGCATCGTTGGTGACGGTGACAGAACCATCCACTAAGTCTATTGCCGTTGCAGAGCCTAATATGGCGGGGGTTGTTACTCCTATTGCTTCAATTGAAAGATCATCTGGAATGGTTAAAGCAGGTGGAACAGCATCGGGAGTACTTTCAATAGGATTTGCGTAGTTATTGCCATCGCTACAAGCGCTTAGCCATATCGTACAAAGAAGAACAGAAACAATTTTTTTTAGCATTAAAATGTATTGTATAAGGGGCTCGTATAAAAACCATTTAAGAAAATAAAAATAGGTGTTTTTTTCAGTATTATACTTATTTTTATGCCTGATGTTATATTTTTTATTAGGTGTGTTTGGTAACAGATTGTTATTTATGGTTTTTTCAATGTTTAGAGTGTGGTTGTTTTTTAGTTTTTCGTTTTTGAATGGATTTTCCCGCCTTCTCTTCTAATGGTTTTTCTGGCCAACGGTGTTTGGGGTATTTTCCTCGCATCTCTTTGGCCACTTCTCGATATGAATTTTGCCAAAAGTGAGCCAAATCATTGGTGATTTGAATGGGTCTTTGGGCAGGAGAAAGTAGCTCGAAGGTGAGTTTAATCTTCCCTTCTGCAATGCAAGGTGAATGGATTTCACCAAATAATTCTTGTAGCTGCACCGAGACTTTAGGAGGGTGACCTAACTGGTATTGAATGGGGACTTGTTTTTGGGATGGTGCGGTATAGTGGGTTGGTGCTTCTTGTTCAAGGGTTTTTTGTTGGGCATAGCTCAATCGGGCTTTTAATAACGTCAATAGATCCAGCTTGGCCAAGTCACGCCATTTTTGAATATGGCTAAGGTAAGGCGCACACCAGTTATCAAAATCCTCAAGCAGTTGTTGTTCTGAAAACCCTTCAAATTCGGGCAGGTATTGCGCTAACCAGCGTACACGGTTTAGCCAGTTTTGGGTGTTTTTACGCCAAGGCAGGGCGGTTAAATTGGTGGCTTTTATTGTGTGAATCAAGCACGATTGTATCTGTTCAGGATGGAGCTTGGGTAGCACGGATGAGTGCAGTGAAATCGCTC
>WFNQ01000005.1 GCA_015488565.1 Thiomicrorhabdus sp. | reverse complement strand
TTGCTAAAATGCGGGCGCTTTTGGAACAACTCAATCAACAACACCCTGAATGGGCTCTGGATACGCTATCAATGGGCATGTCGGGCGACTTAGAAGCCGCTATTATGGAAGGTGCGACCATTGTTCGAATCGGCACGGATATTTTTGGTGCGCGTTCACCTTAATAAGAATGAAAAAGGGAGGCAAAACTTCTACCCCCTCCTACACCTACCAGCGTCCATTATTATTCAACACGGCCACCGTTAGGCTTTGTTGACGCAGTAGCCCTGCCCAATCGGGCATACTTTCTTGCGATTGCGCAGTCACTTTTAAGGCAATGCGGTATTGCCTGTTTTTAAAGACCTCTAAGTGACCCGATAGTGTCCAACCAGACTCACCGCCCTGAATTTTCAAGGTGAGTTGTTCGCCTTTTAATTCAGGGGTAATGCGAATTTTTGGCAGGGCGTTTCCAAGTATATTTAAGTGATTCAAAATAAGCTGACCTGTTAAAACACTTGGCCACGATGTTTGTGCCTCAATAGCAAAATCCACCTGTTCAAGGAGCAATACGCCTTCAATAGGCAACTCTTTTAATCCAGGCGCATTAATTAGGCGCAGTAGCAAAGGTAAATCGATTTGACCATTCAAATGATTTACACTCACTGCACCCTTCTCTGAAAACAAGGGCGAATTCAGCTCTCCACTTAAATGGCTTTGCTCTTTTTGCCATCTGGTTTCAACACTGGCTTGCCCCGTCAATAACGCCCAAAAAGAGAGTTCCCAAGAGACTTTTCCAATAGGCTCGGGGGTTGAAACATATGTGGTTCCTTGCCACAAAGTACCATGACTTGGACTAAGCTGAACGGCGTTAGGCAGTTGATTTTGTACGCTGGGCTGTGCCAGTATCCAACTAATGGGCAGGTGGTAAATAATGGAGAAAAGCAGTGTCAAAACAAACAGCCCCATTAAACCAAAAAACCATTTAAGCGAAATGGTGTTGAGCATTTTTTTAACCATTACTTAACCACCTCATACTGCAATTCAGCCTGAATCAATCCCTCTGTAATCGGAGTTAATTTCACGTTTTTTGCAATGAGTCCTTGTTGTTCTAGCGCACCAATCCAACGAAATAGACGGGGGGCATCGACCTCCTCAAAACGTACTTTAATACCACGATTAGTGGGTTTTAACCCTTCGGTAAATTGCAACAGGTTTTGCTGACGCAAGCTTTTTTGCAGTGCGTCGATTAAATCGGTCTTAGAGCGAATAATTAAATGATGACTTTCCGTAGAGCCAATGGCTTTTGGTGCTTGCTCCACTAACCATAACCACTCCGTTTCGGCTTTTTGTAAAGCGGATTTTTGTTGTGTATATTGGTTCTGAATGGGCGACCAAACGAGGCTGTAAAAGGCCATAATCACTAAAAAAATCGCCAAGCCTATCATCAGTCGTTTTTCATGGTCGGACAGTTGTGTCCACATGGGGTTATTTTTCAGTGACATGGAAGACTCCTTCAACGACATTGGGGGTCACATTTTTCAACTCAAGCTCAACATTCATCAGGCTCGCCGTACGTTTTTGTTGTTGGCTCATGCTTACAATGCGTTGCAATTGTTGCGTTTGTTGTGCGCTCACGTCTATCTGTAGTTGCCCTTGCCCACCTTTTTTCCACTGTAGACGATGAATTTTAACGTTCGGTTCGGCTTTAAACAGTGGTTCAACCCGTTGCAACAATGTAACCAAAGACGCGCTATTTTTTTGCCCCCCCCCTTGTTGATTATTTAAACGACTTTGGGTTTGCATTTTGATGTTCACAATACGCTTCACATCAGGAAACATCTCTTTAAAAAGATGCTCTGTTTGCGCTTGGTACTGCTGTGTCTGCTTGGCAAGTGTTTGAGTTTTCTGCCATGTTGATATCAATGCGGTAATAATTAACACCCCAACCAATAGCGCTGGCCAGCGCCAATCCTGCCAATATTTTAGGTTTTTAGATTGCGCTTGGTACGCATCGGTTCTTAACGTAAGCTGTGAGATGGATTTATTGTCATCCAACTGGCTGTTCAACTGATTATTGGCAGATAGATGGTTCAGCGTGACTTTTTTTCCAGTCTGTTCTGTGGCATGAATAAAAGGCTCTAAACAAGGCTCTCTCACTGAAAAACCGGAATATAGACCACTTCGAATATGCAACTCTCCGTTCTCTGCCACCACATTCCAAACAAGGGGTGACGCTTCGTCACTTTCATCCCCCTGTTCAGACGTTTCTACAGCAGGCACTCTAAAACAGTTTGGAACTAACTGTACATGATTTAAACCAAGTGACTGCAAGGTCGCCACCCAGCGCTCCATCCATTGATGCGCGACAATGGCAACCGACACCATTCCCTCTTTACTGCGCTGTAACGGCACAAAATGTAAGTTTTCCACAGGCTCTGATAGAGACTCTTCTAGCGTATAAGGCAGTGCCGCCATCCAATCAGACTGGCGCTTACCTGGTGTAAAGACTTCGGTCAGCACCACTAACTGACTTGGCACCCAAACAATGCCTAAGACCGTTTTTAAATTGCCCTGTTTGTTTAACTGTTTCAGGCTTTCTTCTGTCTCCAACACTTGCCCGTTGGCATCTTTAATCATCAGCTCGCCCGCTAAGTTAAAGTAAGCCGTCAGATTATGTAGAGCCAATGTCGTTACTTCTACAGGAACTGTTGTTTGTTTATTCCGCACTTAACCACCTTTGCACTAAGCGAACTTCATTTTGGTTGTCGGTATGTCGAGAAAAAATAGCCGACACACCTTGTTGCGATTCACCATAATCGACTTGCGTATTGAGTAAAAAATAGTCACTTTGTACCCCCACCATCCAGTCGGGCAAACTTTTTTTAATTTCAGCACGTGGTATCCCTTTCGCCTCCACCAAAAAATCAATAAAATTTTCTAATTTTTTGGCGGGTTCACTTAAACGTTGTGCAACCCAAGCAGCCACGACAGCCTCATCCAGCCAATCGGCCAATGCCATTAATACCCGCTGTTCTGCGGTATTAACATTAATTTTAGTCACGGTTGGCAAGGTGGTTAAATCTTTTTTTAAAACCTGCCATACGTCGTATTCAATTCGCTGCAACCCATCCATTAACTTTAACTCACTTAACATGACCATTGGCTGGTTGGCCGCACTGTAAGCAGGTTTTAATAAGAGATAAACATTGCTCTCTGCGCCTGAAGCGGTTGGGGTATCATCGGCGTCCACCCAATCTTTTATCACATCAGAAAATCGGGTACTGAGTGTATTTTGCCGCGCATATCGTTTTATCACCGCCAACCAAATCTCTCGTTTTTGTTGGTCTTGCTCCACCAGATTATTCAGGTTTAAGCGGCTGTTTAAATCCACCAACTTGGCAGAAATTTCCCCCCCTTCATAAGGGATGGGGCCAAAGGGGGCTTGCCATGCATCGTTTAAACTGTCGTAGTCATTGTCTTCTAAATC
>WFNQ01000004.1 GCA_015488565.1 Thiomicrorhabdus sp. | reverse complement strand
TCATAGGGGGAATCAATTCCCGTAAAGTTTTTAATTTCGCCCGCACGAGCCTTTTTGTACAATCCTTTAGGATCACGCTGTTCACATACCTCAAGCGGCGTATCCACAAAAACTTCAATAAATTCACCTGCTCGACTCAAGTTTCGCACAATCTCTCGATCTGCTTGAAAGGGTGAAATAAACGCCGAGAGAACAATCATCCCGCCATCACAAAACAGCTTAGAAACCTCCCCTACTCGTCGAATATTTTCAATACGGTCTTCTTCAGAAAAGCCCAAACTTTTATTTAAACCATGGCGAACATTATCGCCATCCAATAAATACGTATGCTTTTGTTGCTGATACAACAACTCTTCTACTGCATTCGCAACGGTCGATTTTCCACTGCCACTCAACCCTGTAAACCACAAAATACATGGCTTTTGATTTTTTAATTTTGCACGCTTTTCTTGCGTTACATGATGATTATGCCAAACAATATTTTCATTCATTTTTACATCCTAAACCTAAAAAGGGAAAAAAACAGGAACCAACAATAAAACAATCACCGAATACACAAGAGTTAAAGGTAGGCCTGCTTGTACATAGTGTTTAAATTTATATCCACCTGGGGCATACACCATTAAATTGGTTTGGTAGCCATAAGGGGTTAAAAAACTGGCACTGGCTCCGTACGCCACCACCATAATAAACGGCCATGGGCTAACGCCCAACATTTCAGCGGTTGCCATCGCGACGGGAAAGCCAATGGCTGCGGAAGCATTATTGGTAATGAGTTCTGTCAAAATAAGCGTAAATAAAAACACGCCAATCAACGCGCCCATCGTTCCCCAATATGAGAACACCCCCATTACCCAATGCGCAATCAATGTAGACACGCCCGTTTCCATCATCACAGTTGCAATACCCAGTGCCGAGGCAATGATAATCACAAGCTCATAGGGAAAACGCCGTTTTATCTCTGAAAAAGACAACAACTTAAAAACACATAGACCCGCAAACAAAATCAGCAACCCCTTAAGTAAAGGAATGACCTCAAATGCCGCCAAACATAAAACAGCAATAAAACTTAAGCCCACCCAAAAACTCTTTTCGTCAGACAAATAGTTAAATGCTTTCACCTCTGAATAAAAGTAAAAATTTTGCTTTAAATTCTCTCTCTTATAAAAGTCAGAACCCGCTACTAAAACAAGTGTATCCCCTGCTTGCAAAACCACACCTGAAAGTTGCGTATTTATTTCATGCCCTCCACGATGAAGCGCGATAACAGCGGCATCAAATTTATTTCGAAAGCCAGCCTCTTTAATCGTTCGACCAAGCAAACCAGACGTATGCGATAAAACCACCTCTACAAAATTTTGCTTTGCATCCACTCCCTCACTTCCTGCCAGCTCCAATCCAGTCATATTCGCTATTTTATGGGCATCTTTAATGTCTCCCGAAAATTGCAAACGGTCATTTTGTTCAATAATTTGTTGTGGCCCAACCGGAGAAATCAATTGCCCATCGCGATAAATTTGAACTAAAAATATATCGCCTAACTCCCTTAACCCTGCCTTTTCAACCGTTAATCCGACCACAGGAGAACCAGGTCTTACTCTAGCTTCAATAAAATATTCAGCCACCGCTTCTGAGTCTAAGTCTAAGTCTGGTAATAACTTACGTGCCGTAAACGCAATCACAACGGTTCCAACCACTAAAAGTGGTAATCCCACATATAAAAAATCAAATAGCCCTAAAGCAGGCAGACCAGCTTGAACCACAAAGCCATTGATAATTAAATTGGTTGAGGTACCAACAAGGGTTAGAGTTCCGCCTAAAATAGCAAAATAAGAGAGAGGAATTAGGAGTTTAGAGGCCGCATGATGGGGGTTTTTTTTAACACTCGAAAGCAGTGTGGCGACCACGGCCGTATTGTTTAATACCGCCGAACTCAGCCCCACCAAGAATCCCATCCGAAAATAAGAACTTCGTAATTTTTTAACAAAAAGTAATTTGGAAAGCAGTAAAATCCAGTTGGTTCTTTCTAAAACAAAGCTGATTAACAGCAAAACAACTAAAGTCACCAGGGCGGGATTGACAAAATTAGCCAGCAGAGCCTCTAATGAGATTAACCCTGCTAAATAGTAAATAAAAACCAATCCTCCAAAGAGTTTAAACGCTTGTATACGCCCTAAAGCCAACAAGACTAACAGTAAAACAATGGATGCAAAAACCAGTATCAACTCCACGCTAAAACAACGCTACCAAATGATGAAATTAAAGTTCATCAATGGATTTACACTGCCATTCAGGAAATTGCGTTCTCACCAAAGCATTTAACTCTTTTTCAAAATTACTGTAAGCACGTTGATTTTCTAATGAAGAACCACCGTCTAACTTACGTAAAATCATTCCCGCCGCCAAGGTTGCATTGGTGTATTTATCAATCACAATAAAGCTACCCGTCCCTTTAATGGAAGTATAAGGGTCAAATGAGATCATTCGATTTAAACTCAATTGACACTGGGCAATTTCATTCAACTCAAGCGAATCCGCGTCATGTTTCTCTAATGTATTGATATTCACTTTATGATCAATTTGAGTAAAACGTCCTGTAATCACATTGGTGGCACGTTTAATCAAATAATCCGAATTCGGCTTCATCGCCTTTTCATCCATCCAAACCAACATTACCTCAAGTGCATCCGCCATCTCAGGAATATCAGAAGATTTAACAATCATATCGCCACGACTGATATCAATTTCATCTTCCATCGTTAGCGTCACCGCCATCGGTGCAAATGCACTTTCGACTTCCATCTCTTCCAAAGAAGAAGCAGGTTGAATCACTTTCTTAACGGTAGACGTTTTGAGCGAAGGTAATACCGTAATGGCATCCCCTTTTTGAATCGTACCTGCCGCAATCGTGCCACAAAACCCTCTAAAATCAAGGTGAGGACGATTCACATACTGAACGGGCAGTCTAAAATGCTCTAAATCTGTCATATCGGTTAAAGGAATAGTGTCCAATAACTCCATTAATGTTGGCCCACTAAACCAAGCCATATTTTCACTGGCTGAGACCACATTATCACCCGTTAAAGCTGAAACGGGCATAAAAATTGGGTTTTCAATACCCAGTTCCGTTGCAAAGGCTTTGTATTCTTCTTTAATCTCATTAAAACGCGCTTCACTAAACTCAACCAAATCCATTTTATTCACAGCAATCACAATATTGTTAATGCCTAATAAGTTCGAAATATAGCTATGACGCTTGGTTTGAGTTTGCACCCCGTAACGCGCATCAATTAAAATAATAGACAAGTCCGCGGTAGAGGCCCCTGTTGCCATATTGCGTGTATATTGCTCATGCCCTGGTGTGTCGGCAATAATAAATTTGCGTCTATCCGTTGCAAAAAAACGATATGCGACATCAATGGTAATGCCTTGCTCACGCTCTGACTGCAAACCATCAACTAACAGTGCTAAATCGACTGTTTCACCCGTTGTACCATGTTTTTTAGAATCTTTATTAATCGCCGCCAACTGATCTTCAAAAATCATTTTACTGTCGTGTAATAAACGACCAATTAAAGTACTTTTACCATCGTCTACGCTACCACAGGTGATAAAACGTAAAAGTTCTTTATTTTCATGCTGCTTTAGATACGCTTCGATATCCGATTCAATTAAAGTATTTTGTTCAACTGCCATGTCATTAATCCTTTAGAAATAACCTTCAATTTTTTTCTTTTCCATTGACCCTGATTCATCATGATCAATTAACCGACCCTGTCTTTCTGAGACCTTGGTTAACAACATTTCTTGGATTATTTCAGGTAAGGTTTCGGCATTAGAGGCCACCGCACCCGTTAAGGGATAGCACCCCAAAGTTCTAAAACGAACTTTCTCCATTTTGGCGGTTTTACGCAACTCTTCAGGCATCCGATCATCATCCACCATAATTTTAGTACCGCCATATTCAACAACGGGGCGCTCTTTGGCGAAATACAGATCCGGAATTTTAATATTTTCTAAATAAATGTACTGCCAAATATCAAGCTCAGTCCAGTTAGACAGTGGGAATACTCGAATAGACTCCCCTTTTTGATGACGGCCGTTATACGTATCCCACAACTCAGGACGCTGATTTTTAGGATCCCAACGATGATTTTTATCACGGAAAGAGTAAATACGCTCCTTTGC
>WFNQ01000003.1 GCA_015488565.1 Thiomicrorhabdus sp. | reverse complement strand
TGATTTACCTCCTTATTTAGCACAGTGGCAAATGGCGATTGAAAAACTGGATGTGCAGTTTAGTGATGGACAAAAGACATTTGATGAGATGATGGGCGATGTGGTGGCTCAACGTTTTCCTGATCAGGACTCCCGTACGGGTTGGTTGGCACGAGTACAAGAGTTTCATGGGCGTTTAGCGGAGTATGCGGCCTCTCAAAAAGTAGAATTGGAAGCGGGTGTTCAAGAGACTGAAGTGGTAGACGCTTCTGAATCGATTGAAACAGAAAATAAGGCGTAATGGCTTTTAACGTCTTTTTAAAGGTTGTTCTAAACAAATAATTGATAATGTATCGTTATATATCTTTAGCCCCTATTCTAAGGGGGCTTGTTTAAGTATTCTCACTAGGCTTTTAAGTTTGGTTTCGTTTTTTTTCAAAAAAAACTTGAATACGTCTAAAGTAATCCCTATTTAAGTTGACAGTTAAGTCTAGATGACTAAAATCTTTAGCGCTCAAGCATGCAGAGTGCTAAAAAAGCGAATTAACGTATTTATTTTTTATAGGAGAAATCATGAACATTAAACCATTACAAGATCGTGTTGTTATTCGTCGTGTGGAAGAGCAAAAAGAGTCAGCTGGCGGTATTTTATTACCAGGTTCAGCAAAAGAACAGCAGAATATCGGTGAAGTGGTTGCGGTTGGTCCTGGAAAAGCCTCTACAGATGGAACCATTATCGCAATGACCGTTGCTGTTGGTAATAAAGTTATTTTTGGTCAGTATTCAGGTCAAGAAGTAAAAGATGACAAAGGTGAAGAGTTCACCGTAATGCGCGAAGACGATATTATCGCGATTATTGATTAAGACGCTATTGATCCGTTTAAGCGCCCAGCTTTAAGTGGTTTTCATAAAAATAGATTAAATTTAGATATTAAGAAGGAATTATAAAATGGCAAAAGACGTCAGATTTGGTATTGATGCACGTGAAAAAATGGTAGAAGGCATTAACGTTCTTGCAGATGCCGTTAAGGTAACGTTGGGGCCTAAAGGTCGTAATGTTGTATTAGAGCGTTCTTTTGGTGCCCCAGTGGTCACAAAAGATGGAGTGACGGTTGCGCGTGAGATTGAACTTGAAGATAAGTTCATGAACATGGGCGCACAAATGGTAAAAGAAGTGGCTTCTCAAACCAATGATGTCGCGGGTGATGGAACCACAACGGCCACCGTTCTTGCACAGTCTATTGTAAAAGAGGGCATGAAGTCGGTTGCGGCGGGCATGAACCCTATGGATTTAAACCGTGGTATTCACTTGGCAGTGGATGCGGTGGTTGATGAAATCAAAAAAATGGCGCAACCTTGTAATACCTCTGATGCCATTGCACAAGTAGGTACGATTTCAGCTAACTCTGACACGGCGATTGGAAAAATGATTGCTGAAGCGATGGAGAGAGTGACAACCGAAGGTGTGATTACCGTTGAAGAAGGCTCTTCTTTAAAAGACGAGTTGGTTGTGGTTGAAGGAATGGAATTTGATCGTGGTTATTTGTCACCTTACTTCGTGACCAACCAAGAGAAAATGATTGCAGAATTAGAAACGCCGTATGTGTTGTTGTATGACAAAAAAATCTCAAACATGCGTGAGTTATTACCTACGTTAGAAGCCGTGTCGAAAACAGGTCGTCCGTTATTGATTATTGCCGAAGATGTCGATGGCGAAGCGTTAGCGACTTTAGTGATTAACAATATGCGTGGTGTATTGAAAGTGGCTGCGGTTAAAGCACCTGGGTTTGGTGAGCGTCGTAAAGCGATGTTACAAGATATTGCCGTGTTAACCGGTGCTACGGTCATCTCTGAGGAAGTCGGTATCTCATTAGAAGATATTACGCTGGATTTATTGGGTGATGTTCACTCTGCCGTGATTGGTAAAGACAGTACAAAACTGATTGATGGTTCGGGTTCTAAAGAGGATATTGAAGGACGTTGCGCTCAAATTAAAGCACAAATTGAAACATCAACGTCAGACTATGACTCTGAAAAATTGCAAGAGCGTCTTGCTAAGCTTTCAGGCGGTGTTGCAGTGCTTAAATTGGGTGCGGCCACTGAGATGGAAATGAAAGAGAAGAAAGATCGTGTTGACGATGCACTTCATGCTACTCGTGCTGCCGTTCAAGAAGGGATTATTGCTGGGGGTGGTGTTGCGCTACTTCGTGCGATCTCTTTAGTGAAGGTTGAAGGGATTAACAGTGATCAAAATGTCGGGATTCAAATTGCCTTGCGTGCGATGGAAGAGCCTTTGCGTCAAATCGCTTCAAACTGTGGTTTGGAAGGGTCTGTTATTGTGAATAAGGTAAAAGAAGGTAAAGACGACTTTGGCTTTAACGCCTCAACGGAAGAGTTTTGTAATATGATTGAAGCAGGAATTATTGATCCGGCTAAAGTCACGCGCTCTGCCCTTCAAAATGCTGCGTCAGTTGCTGGTTTAGTGTTAACAACCGGTGCTGCGATTGCAGACATTCCAAAAGAAGATGGTGCGCCCGATGCAGGTGCAGGCGGAATGGGAGGCATGGGCGGCATGATGTAAGTCATACCGAGTCATGGTTCCGTTAGGTGTTACTTGAATCGTTACCGTATTCATTTAATTTCTAATTCCCAACAAAAAAGCCCGTTTTTACGGGCTTTTTTGTTGTAGAAAGCAGGGAATTGGGTAGAATTAATGAATTGCATAGGGGGCGTTATGAACGAGCAAGAAAAGTTTGTCATCGGTGGTGCGGAAGGCATCTTAATTGAGCAGCTTACTAAGATGAGTAATCGCCATGGTTTGATTACAGGCGCAACAGGAACGGGGAAAACCGTTACCTTACAAGTGTTGGCAGAAAGTTTTTCTCGTTTGGGTGTTCCGGTTTTTGCAACAGATATTAAAGGAGACCTGTCTGGCTTAAGTGCAGCGGGTACGCCACCCCCTAAAATTGATGAACGGTTGCAAAAAATTCCGTTAGCAAGCTTTCAACAACGCCCTTATCCCGTGGTTTTTTGGGATATTTATGGCGAACAGGGGCATCCAATACGGTCGACCATTTCAGAAATGGGGCCGCTATTACTGTCCAATCTACTTGATTTAAATGATGCCCAAACGGGTATTTTGTATGGTTGTTTTAAAATTGCTGATGATCAGGGGTTGTTATTATTAGATTTAAAAGACCTGCGTTCAATGTTAATTTGGATGAGCCATAATGCCAAATCGTTACGAGGAGAGTATGGCAATATTTCGAGTGCCAGTATTGGAGCGATACAACGACGCTTGTTGGTGTTGGAAGAACAAGGGGCAGAACACTTTTTTGGTGAGCCAGCACTGAAATTAAAAGATTTAATGCAAGTGGATTTTTCTGGAAACGGGGTGATTAACCTGTTTGATGCCACCAAATTGATGGTTCAATCGCCAAGAGTGTACGCCTCTTTTTTATTGTGGTTGCTTTCAGAACTGTTTGAACAACTTCCAGAAGTCGGTAATCCCGACAAACCCAAGTTGGTTTTCTTCTTTGATGAAGCCCATTTATTGTTTAATCAGGCACCTAAGGTTTTGATTGATAAAATAGAGCAAGTAGTGCGTTTAATTCGTTCAAAAGGCGTAGGCATCTATTTTATTACCCAAAGCCCACTGGATGTGCCAGAAGAGATTTTAGGGCAGATGGGGTTAAAAATTCAACACGCTTTAAGGGCGTTTACACCCAAAGACCGTAAAGTCATTAAAAGTGTTGCAGAGTCTTTTCCTTCTAACCCTGAATTTGATACCGAGACGATGATTACGGCTCTGGGCACAGGGGAAGCGTTGGTTTCTGTGTTAGATGAAAAAGGGCGGCCACAATCCGTTCAAAAAACCTTAATTCGACCACCCGAATCCCGTATTGGACCTTTGACAAAAGAAGAGCGTCAAACACGAATAGAGCGTTCGCCCTTAAAAGGACGCTATGATGAGAGCGTGGATCGCAACTCGGCTTATGAAATATTAAAAAGCCGAGCAGAAGAGATGCAAGCACAACAGGAAGAAGCGGATAAACAAGCGGAAGCGGAAAAAAACAATAGAACGGCTCGCAGTAGAACAGGTAACCAGAGAACAACAGGAAAACCACGCGGCAGAGCAAGTCAAAGCCCTATGGAGGCTTTTGTTAAGAGTGCCGCGCGTTCTATTGGTAGTGGGTTAGGTCGAAAAATTATTCGAGGGATTATGGGGTCACTGTTTGGTGGTCGATAATCATTTAAATTTAGGAAAAAATATGCAAACCAATCAAAAAAAAGTTCAAGTAGGCATTGTTGGAGGAACAGGGTATACCGGGGTCGAGTTATTAAGAAATTTAGCAAGCCATCCTAGCGTAGAGGTAACCATGATTACCTCTCGTAGTGAAGACGGGGTTGCCGTGGCGGATATGTACCCAAATTTACGTGGGATTTATGATTTACAATTCTCCGTGCCGAATATTGAGCAATTAAAAACCTGTGATGTAGTCTTTTTTGCGACCCCTCATGGTGTTGCGATGAGCATGGCCAAGGCATTGATTGAACATGGCGTGAAGGTCATTGATCTTGCGGCTGATTTTCGGATTGAAGATTTAGCCTTGTGGGAAAAATGGTATGGCATGACACACACGGGTGCCGATTTAATGACGGATGTTGTCTATGGTTTACCCGAGTATTACCGTTCGCGGATTAAAGAGGCGAAGATCATTGCCAATCCAGGTTGTTATCCAACCAGTATTTTATTGGGCATTTTACCGTTGTTAAAAGCAGGCTTGGTCGAAACAACGTCCATTATTGCCGATGGAAAGTCCGGAGTAAGTGGCGCTGGAAAAGGAGCGAATGTTGCCATGCTGGGAGCAGAAATGAGCGAAAGTTTTAAGGCTTACGGCGTGAATGGACACCGTCATCAACCTGAAATGGTTGAAAAAATGAACGAAGTGACAGGCACTTCCGTTGACTTAACTTTTGTACCACACTTAATTCCGATGGTACGTGGTATGGAATCGACGATTTATGCGACTTTAAAGCAAGATACCTCACAAGAAGCCATTCAAGCACTGTATGAAGAGACTTATGCTTCCGAACCTTTTGTGGATGTGATGCCCGCTGGTAGCTTGCCTGAAACTCGAATGGTCAAAGGATCTAATATGTGCCGTATGGCCATTTATCGCCCAGCAGGGGGGGGAAGAATTGTGATTACTTCGGTTATTGATAACCTCGTTAAGGGCGCAGCAGGTCAAGCCATTCAAAATATGAATATTCTATTTGGACTGGATGAGCGTTTAGGTTTAAATCAAGTGGCTTTACTGCCTTAATCAGGCTTCTAGTTTACAAATACGCTGAGTCGTTAGGATTAAGCGTGTTTTTTTAAATTTTTCTACTTCTGAGCACCCTTTCCTATTTTTTATCGTCTTTCTTGTCTGGTTTTGAATGACATTGCTTGCATGGCGGCACAGGATCAATTCCGCCAGGGTTGTAAGGGTGGCAACGAACAATACGCTTGATGGCCAGCCAGCTACCTTTGAGTACGCCGTGCTGCTTGATTGCTTCAATGGTGTAGTGTGAACAGGTAGGGTAAAAACGGCACCGTGGTCCAATGATTGGGCTAATAAAGAGCTGATAAAATCGGACGACTCCTATCAGCAGCCAGTAAAGCGGGTTATAGGATTTCATTTTGTCTGTTTTGAGGCGTTATCTTGTCTATTTGTATGGTAAAAACAAGCTTCATTTTGGGTTAACCATGCTTCAAGATTTTGAATCGTAAGCGGACGACTAATATGATAGCCTTGGGCCAGGTTGCAATTTAAGTTTTTTAAGAAAGTAAGTTGTTCTGCTGTTTCAACCCCTTCTGCCACCACTTTCATGTTTAAGTTATGCGATAAGCTCAAAATCGCTTTGGCAATACTGGCATCTTCTTCATCCATCGGAAGGCCATCAATAAAGCTTTTATCAATTTTAATAATACTGAGTGGAAACTTTTTAAGATAGCTTAAAGAGGAGTAGCCTGTTCCAAAGTCATCGACGGACAGTTCAAAGCCTTGCTCTCTAATTTCATTAAAGCGAATAATATTCTCTTCGGCATTGGACATGATGGTACGTTCGGTGAGTTCGATTTCAAGAAGGTTGGGCGCAAGGCTTTCTTGTTTCATCATTTGAGTGATTGACTGTAAAAAACTGGGATGCTGTAATTGTTGACTACTGACATTGATGGCGATGTGTAGGTTTTTGTGTTTCGTCTTTCTCCATAAAACCAGTTGTTGGATGCAGGTTTTTGCGACCCAATCGCCAATTTTAAGGATAAGAGAGCTCTCTTCTGCAATCGGGATGAATTCATCGGGTGGCACAAATCCTAATACAGGGTTATTCCAGCGAATTAACGCCTCTACGCCAACAATGGTTCCCGTTAACACCTCTATTTTAGGCTGAAAGACCAGTGAAAACTCATTTAAGCGCAACGCATTTCTAAGATGTTTTTCAAGCAATAAACGCCTAGAAAGTTGTTTTTCCATGGAATCATCATAGATAGAATAGGTGTTTTTTCCAGAGCCTTTCGATTGATACATTGCGGTATCGGCATGTCGGAGTAGCGTATCCACATCTTGACCATGTTGGGGATAAAGAGCAATACCAATACTGCCAGAAATTTTAAGTTCATCGTGTTTTAGCTTGATTAAACGTTCGATTTTATTGAGCAGTCGTAATGAAACCTGTGCCGCTTGCTTTTGATAAACATTGCCCAGCATTAAGACAAACTCATCTCCTCCAAATCGACAAATATGGGAGGTGTGTGCGGTACTACGTAGGGCGTTATTGATACGTTTGGCGATAACGATTAATAACTCATCCCCAATGCTATGACCTAAGGAGTCGTTCACTTGTTTAAACCCGTCTAAATCTAAAAATAAAATAGCAAAGGTATCGTACTGTTTTTGTTGAATTATTTTTTCAACCTGTGTTTTAAAAAACGTGCGATTTTCGAGTTTGGTGAGTGGGTCAAAGTAGGCCAATTGTTTAATTTCCGCTTCCGTTTGGCGTTGATAAGTGATGTCTTTAATAAAAAAACTGATTTCAATATCGGCTGGATTTTTAGGGTTGTTAATCACCGAGGTGGCGACTTCTGTGATGACTTTTTTGCCAGAACGAGTCGTAAGGGTGAGCTCTTGTTTTAGGTTGTTAGAGCGGTCGTTATGCAGATTAAAGGTGGTTAAAAATAACTGTATTAATTTTTCTTGATTGCTTGTTTCTGAGTGTTTAAAGATAAGTTGCATAATGGGCTTATTTAATGCGTTATGTTCGGAGTAACCAAACAGTTGGATGGCTATGGGGTTCCATATTTTAACGATTCCTTCTTTATTGGTCACAATCACCGCCTCTTGAGAGGTGTCAATGATTCGAGTGAGTCGGGTTTGAGTTTGTTGTAAATGTTGAGTGTGACGAAAAACAACGATTGAGAAAAGTATGAAGGCAAGGAATACAACCAAAGCGAGATAAAGCGTAATTAAAATAGGCTCAACTTTTAATTGGGTTAGGTACCAATGTTGTTCTAGGTCAATCCGGGTATTAGATTGGTTTGAAATAAGAGAGAATGGTTTATAAAACTGAAATTCCAGCAGAGAAAATAGTGGGCTATGGGGGTGACCCTGATAGGCGATTTGGCTAAATAGTGGACTGTTTTTTATGGGAAGCGCGCTATTAAAAAAAATGTTTTTACCCGAAAAGAGTGTTTTTATTTGTTGAAAAACAATTTTTTCAATGGGCAAGATAATAAAAACGGCACCTTTTACTTGCTGCAAACGTTCACTGGGCGTTAGTCGATAGGGGTCATCAAAATAGACTGGTTTTAAGCTAAGGGTGTAAAATGCTTTGGTGTGACTGGATTGCAAGAGCTCAGTATAAGGCTGGTTGGTTTGTGCCGCTATTTTGAACTGATTTGCTACGCTAGGTAAACTGAATAAATCTTCGCTTAAATAGAGGATGTGCTCTGCATCATAGGGGATGATGTTGCTGATGGGAAGGACATGCTTAGAGTTGTTCACGGCTTCTTCTTCAAACAGGCCTTTTCCCATGATGAAAACAGAGCTCAGCCCTTTTTGTTGCTGTTGTTCTTCAAATGTACTTTTTTGATCTTTTGTTAAGTAGGGGGCAAAGCCAATGGAGTGAATGTTGGTACTCTGTTTGTATAATCCTTTGGCAAAGTGTTCAAAATCGTTATTGCTCAGGTTGATATTGGTGGCATAGTATTGGGATAACGCATCCAGTAAAATGGCGGTATGCTTTTCAATTTGTAATTGTTGTGAACTTAATTTATCGGTATTGACGGTAAAGGAGTCTTTTGCTGTTTGATATTGTTGTGAGGCCTCAAATAAAAAGGCGAGTATTAAGACAAGACAGCTGGGCAAAAATACCATAACCAGTTGCTTGCCTGATAGGTTAAGAGGGTCTTTAAAAAGAAAATATTTCACATAGCGTCTTCAGTGTTATGACTTTTTTGTTATGACTTTTTAATATATCGTTATCTGTAATGATTGTTTTTGAGCACATTGAGAAATATTACAATGTTTCGAGCTAGAATACTAGGAGTCCGTCTGAGAATGAGGGTTGTAGAGAGAGAAACTTATTCTCAGGCAGGCTCCTAAATACTATCCTAATCCCTAGATAGAAAATTCGTTTATCGTGTCGTTTTTTAATGTATTTGGTACTTCTATTAGGGAGTAAAAGTGATAAGGTTTCATTTCTTCGTGTATTCTTTTTACTTATGGCGTATGATTTGACTGTACTTTCATCACGAATTTAATTTTCTCCCCCCCCTTATTGAGACGGCGAACTCGTCGGTGAATTGGGTGTAAAAAAGGGGGCTTTTAGGAAAAAAATAGAATGTCAGAAGTCTTTATTGGGCGACAGCCAGTTTTAGATACCTATATGAATGTCTTTGCTTATGATTTACAGTTCTATCAAGGGTTAACACCCACTTGTGAAGCCACGTTACAAGCCACACAGTCTTTAATTACCAAAATTCAAGAAGCCATCGGTTTTCAAGCGATTGTCGGAAACCATACCGCGATGGTGCATTTACCCAGTCAAATGATTCGTAAAGAGTTTTTACCTCGTTTTGATGCGTTGCATCCGATTATGCTGGAAATTTCCGATGGTGTGTTAGGCAATGCACATACGCTACGGAGTTTAAAAGAGCTGAAACAGCTAGGCTCTAGTATCGTGTTAGGTGAGTTTATAGACTCCAAGACCAGTGCGAAATTGGCGAGTATTAGTGATTATGCCAAAATAGATGTGAGCGGTAAGAGTGGTCTAGAGCTCAAGTCCATGATTGATTTGTTGCACCAGAAAGGGATTAAAGTCATCGCACAAAAAGTGGACACGGAAGAACAGTTCCAGGTTTTAAAGCGACTAGGCTTTGATTATTTTCAAGGGTACTTTTTTAATCATCCTACCGTGATTAACGGTAAAAAACTCTCAGGCAACCGCCTTATTTTATTGCAATTACTTGCTAAAGTGAATGAGCCTTCCACGCGTTTTCAAGAGCTATCAGACCTTATTCGTCAAGATGTCACCTTGAGTTATAAGTTATTAGCAGCCATTAATAACCCTGCGGCGATGATTCCAATTCGAGTTGAAAGCATTTCGGATGCATTAACGTATTTAGGGTTAAATCGCTTAAAATTTTGGGTTAATACGTTAATGTTATCGAATATGGAAGGTGTTCCTAAAGAGTTATTGACCAGTTCATTAGCTCGTGCTAGATTTTGTGAGCGGCTGGCCGTGGATACTAAATATAAAAAAGAGAAAGAGAGTTTCTTTTTAGTTGGATTATTCTCAAATTTAGGTGCTTTTTTTAAAGTATCTCTAGAAGATGTTGTGATAGACATGCCTCTGTCAAACGAAATAAAAGCCGCTTTGGTTCAGCGTTATGGCGCAATGGGAGAGGCCTTATCCGTTGTGGAGCAAGTTGAGCAACTTGATGCGTCATCCAGTCATCTTACGTTTGAACAGTTGGATGTGTCGGAGCTTTCGGAGCGATTTATGCTCGCAAATGCTTGGGCACAGCAAGCTATTTTATAAAAATATTATCATTGATAAAATATTTCCCCCCCTTCATTTATTAACAAGGAGCAGTTCATGGCGATGGAATCCATTAACCCAGCAAACGGCGAGTTATTAGGTACTTTTGAAACGTGGGATCAAGCCACATTAGACGACGTGGTGACCCAAGCAGGCTACCAGTTTAAAGAGTGGTCACAGCTGACACCCATTGATGTTCGTTGTACGATGATGAAACGTGTGGCGGATGTCCTTAGGGATGACAGTGAAAAACTGGCTGAACTGATTACGTTAGAGATGGGAAAAACCTTTATTGAAGCCCAAGGTGAAATTGAAAAATGCGCTAAGGTGTGTGACTACTATGCCGAAAAAGGCCCTGAATTTTTGGCCGATGAAATGGTGGAAACCGATGGTTCTAAAAGTTACGTAAACTACCAGCCGTTAGGCGTGGTGTTAGCGGTAATGCCTTGGAATTATCCTTTCTGGCAAGTCTTTCGTTTTGCCGCGCCTGCGCTGGTGGCGGGTAATATTGCTATTTTAAAGCACGCCTCCAATGTGCCACAGTGTGCCTTAGCGTTAGAAGAGGTATTTCGAAAAGCAGGGTTTCCTGATTATCATTTTACCACCCTCATGATTGGCGCGCGCATGGTAGAAAGCGTTATTCGTCATCCTGCGGTCAGAGCCGTGACGTTAACTGGCAGTGAAAATGCAGGGCGACAAGTCGCTAGTGTGGCAGGTTCGGAGCTTAAAAAAACAGTGCTTGAATTAGGTGGGGCAGATGCCTTTATTGTTCTGGACAGCGCGAATATGAAAGCCGCCGTGGCGGGTGCTGTGGCAGGGCGTTTCTTGAACATGGGGCAGAGCTGTATTGCCGCCAAACGCTTTATTGTGGATCAAACGCGTTTTAATGAGTTTGTAGAGCAGTTTAAAACCGCGATTGAAGAAAAGTTTGTGGCGGGAGATCCTATGGATGCCGCTACCACTTTAGCACCCATGTCGCGCCAAGACCTTTTAGAGGAGATGCATGAACAAGTTATGAAAGCCGTTGAAATGGGGGCGACCTTAGTGACAGGAGGCTATCAGCTTGATCGCCCAGGTAGTTATTACGCGCCCACAATCTTAACGGGCATTACCAGCGATATGCCCGCTTACAGCGAAGAGTTTTTTGGCCCCGTCGCGATGGTGTTTGCTGCAACCGAACCTGCTCATGCCTTGGGCATTGCCAACTCAATCAACTACGGTTTAGGTGGCTCAGTGTGGAGTGATGACTTAACCACGGCCGAAACCATTGCACGAGGGATGGAGTCGGGTGCGACCTTTATTAATAGCCCTAGTTTTTCCGATCAAAGAATGCCATTTGGGGGGGTAAAAAATTCAGGCTACGGTCGAGAACTCTCCTCTCAGGGAATTCGAGAATTCATGAATGTGAAGTCGATCTGGATTAAATAATGTTTGATTTGCTGTTAAAAACCCTGTCTGACCTCAAAGAACCCGCTATTTTATGGCGGTTGTTCATTCCTTTTTTAGCCTCTATTATTTTAGTGTCTGTTTTAGGGTATGGTCTATTTGGGGTGTTTTTATTCAGTGATTTTGTCACCGGTAATCCGATGGTGATGGATGCCACGACTTGGACGGTGGAAGCCGAACAAACCATTGGTTCTATTCCGATTATTGGTGTGGTGTTGCTGTGGATTGTAACGGCGGTATTTGCGGTTGTTGCAGGTATTTTAGGGGTGTTATTAGGCAGTTATTTGATTTTGCTGTTTGCGATGATTATTACGGGTTTTATGACCGACAGTATTGTGAAAGTGGTGCATGATAAACACTATCCCAATGTGGACTATCAAGGGCACGGTACGATGTTAGGCATGTTGGGTAAAATGCTTAAATTTGGCTTGCTTTTACTGTTGCTTTTCTTGCTGACCTTTCCAATGTTGTTTATTCCCTTGGTGAATATTATTTGGTTCTGGCTACTTGGCTTTCTTTTCTTTCGTTATGCATTGGTGTTGGATGTTGGCCAAGTGATTTTGCCAGAAAACCTATTTAATGAGATTAAAGGCCTAGGTGCTTGGCCTCCAACGTTGGTGTTAGGGCTGTTTTTCTTATTAAGCACCTTTCCGATACTTGGTTTGTTTGCCCCCGTTTTTGGCGTCATTGCACTGGCTCATTACTATTTTGACCACCTTTCTACGATGCCCAAAACAACGGATTCCAACAGTGTAGAAGAGTGAGTTCAGTATTTTTTCTCCCCCCCCCTTGTTTTCTATATAGTGGGGGAGTTTTAATTATGATTTTTTTGTGTGCTTTCTTGTTTTCACTTTTTTGGGTTTTTTACTCTTTTTCTTGGTTTTTTTCTTCTTTTTTACATTCTTAAGCGC
>WFNQ01000002.1 GCA_015488565.1 Thiomicrorhabdus sp. | reverse complement strand
GGCATGGATATTTGTGCCATCAACTTTGAAACCCTCTCCAGCGCGGTCGAAAAACCCTATAACAAACGCGCTGATGCCAAATATAAAAATCAAACCGGCCCAACCTCCAGTCGAATTAACGAAGACAAGTCACATCAAGAGCGGCAACTTGATCTTTTAAACATGCCTTAAACATGCCTAAAATAGGCCCTGTAATTTTAATGGACTTATCAATTTACAACCAGTAGACTACTGCCTAATCTTAAGAAACCTAGTAATCTAACCAGTGAGCTATTTACCCATGAAATCATTACTTATCGGACTAATGGCCAGTGTATTAACACTGTCCTCCATCAATATAGCTATGGCCTCCAATACTCCCATGCACGTCTCAATTGAAGACATCTCTACTTTAAATATGTACTCCATCAATGAAGATGTCATTACTGATGGAAGAATGTTTGAAGAAATGAGTTATAGAAAATTCTCTGGTGATTCATCACCGTATAACCTACTCCAAAATACTATTTGGTGGGCAGGCTCAGAAGGAATGGTTACTATGGACTTTGGTAAACAATTTATAATTCAAGATGTGCTTATTCAAGTTGATGCCTATGACAGCTACAAAATAGATTATTCTATCGATAACATCAATTGGTCTAACCTGTTTACCATTAGCCCTGAAGATGGGGAGTCTTTATACGGAATGGATACCATGAGCAGTGATATTTTGCATGAAGAGTACGTTGCAAGCATAGATTTTTCTATCGTCGAAACAAGATACCTTAGGGTGTCTGCATCAGATGGAGATGGTACCTATTTTTTATCTGAACTTCAGGCATTTGGTACACCTTCATCAAATACAATAGAAATACAGTCTAATCAAACGATCTCTCCCGTACCCGCACCACCAAGTGTCATGCTTTTTGGCGCTGGCCTTATGATGCTCATGGGATTACAGTACCGACGTAAAAAAATGTCACTCTAATTCGCTCCCTACCCCTTTCAAGAAGTCCTTATTAATAAAACAGCCTGCTTATGCGGGCTTTTTTATCTTTATTCGATTAAACTAATCCATCAAAGGCTTATGTAATGAGTAAGCAGAGTAAGCATTTCAAAAAACACTTAAGGACATTCATGACAAATCAATCCCTTTCTCAATGGTTTAAGCAGGTACGCCCAGCTTATGCGATGGTTTTTCAAAGCCTGTTTGCCACCTTCTTTTTTATTTTCTCCCCCCCCTCTTCTGCGAAAGCGCAAGAGAGTACGCCTGAACTGAAAACGCATATTGATTTAATTGAAGTTGCTCTGCTCACCGATGCTTATAACAAACGTTGCCGAGGCATGAGTATTTCCAAATCCTTTAATCAAGTCAATCGGTTATATGTTACCAAATACAGCTTAACCGCCAATAATTTCATTAAAACCTATATTGATCGTAACGTAAAAGCATTAAAAATAGAGCGCCAACACCGTTTTAATAAAATGCTCAATATCTTAGGTGGCTGCCAAGCAGCAAAATCAAAGGACTCCATTAAACGACTAAAAAAGCACTTTAGATCCCTTTATGACACCGCCGAAAAATCCCCTTGGTATCCTGAATAAGTGATGACTGAACGAGCCAATCTCATCACCCGTGAAGGGCGAACCCAGCTTGAAAAAGAACTCGACTACCTTTGGCGTGTCGAGCGCCGGCATGTCACCAAAGAGGTCACCATTGCTGCCGCACACGGTGATCGCTCTGAGAATGCCGAGTACAAAGAGGGAAAACGCCGCTTACGCGAAATTGACCGCCGTATTCGTTTTTTAAAAAAGCGTCTGGAAGTCTTAAAAATTGTGGAATACTCACCCCAACAAGATGGAAAAGTCTTTTTTGGCGCTTGGGTTGAACTTGAAAATGACGCGGGCAATGTGGTTCAATACCGAATTGTTGGAGCTGATGAATTTGATCCTCAAAAAAATGCCATTAGCATCAATGCGCCTGTGGCACGTGCGCTTATTGGAAAATCCGTTGACGATGAAGTCAATGTAGACACCCCCAATGGCAAGCTGACTTGGTACATTAATAAAATTCAATATACGGCGTTTAACTAGATGACGACTGAACACCCTATCCCCCTCTCTAACGAGGTAAAAACCTTAATTACACTCTTTAATCATACATTTAAAACCAGCAATCAAACCGTGCTTATTTGCTGTGAAAAAGAACCGATTTACCGTCCTGCAGATGCCAAGCACTCTTATCATCGAATCATCTTCGCCCACGGTTTTTTTGCCAGTGCATTGCATGAAATTGCCCACTGGTGCGTTGCGGGTAAAGCGCGTCGTTTATTGGAAGATTTTGGCTATTGGTATATTCCCGATGGCCGCACAATGGAACAACAATCGGCTTTCGAAAAAGTCGAAGTCAAGCCCCAAGCCTTAGAGTGGATTTTTTCACAATCGGCCAATGTTACGTTTCATTTTAGTGCCGATAATTTAGCCAATGGCTGTAGAGCGTCTAACGAATTTCAACAGGCGGTACTCACCCAAGTGCAACACTACTTAACCCATGGACTCCCCAAACGAGCACAACGTTGGTCTGATGCTTTAATTCAGCAGTTTAGACCCAATATCCCGTTGAACATAAAAGAGTTTACACTACCCTCAAATTCCCCTACGCCAACCGATAGATAAAAACCTTACTTTTTTTTAGGGGGTTTTATCATCCATACAATCCACAAAACCAATAGCAGTAAAATACCAATTTCAAGCAGTATCCACATAATATTTAAACATCTCCTTCTCGTGCCTGAAGTCGCTGCAACAGTGCTTGATGAATACCACCAAAAGCACCATTACTCATAATGACAACCGTATCACCTGCTTGCAAATCCGTACTAAGCTGCTCTAATAGTTGTTGATGGCTCGAAGCCACGGTGAGAGGTTGCGTAAATAACTCGGCATCGAGCTGCCAATTCCATTCAGGGTCAATAAAAGCATAGACTGCATCAGCCTCTTTAAATGCG
>WFNQ01000001.1 GCA_015488565.1 Thiomicrorhabdus sp. | reverse complement strand
GAAGCAAGTTTTTGATGCCGTTCACAAGCTCAATAGCCGACCCAGAAAATGTTTGGGATATAAAACCCCTTACGAGGTTTTCGAAGAACTGACTGGCATCAACCAAAAAACTTTACTCGGTTATGCACTTATGACTTGAATTCAGCCAATAAAATAATGTTTATCACCAATTAAAATGCTTTTTTGTTTTGCTTCAAAACAGAAACCATGCCCTAGCTCTAATAAAAAATCTTCGATATTGGCCAGTAACTCATCTTCCAAGTGCGACTCGCTCATCACCTCTTTGGCTTTAAGCCCAAGAAATTCAAAAATATAAGGGTCTCGAATAAATAACGGTGATTTAGATTCCGCTGATTGATTTGCCAGTTGTGATAGCTTTTCTTTATCGACCGAAAGCCCTGACCGCTCATAATAAAGGCTATTAATTTGCCTTTTTAATTCACGAACAGACCAACGACCTTGTAAACATTCGGCTTCATAAAAGGCTCTTTTGGTTTCATTATCGATATTAACAAATAGCTCAAAATGGCTGTAAGAGACAGCATTAATCAGCTTTTCTATTGACTGTTGTGATTGTGGGGACACTGCACCCATTTTTGGGTTCTCGTTACTCATAGGTAACAATTTTTTGGATTGTGCGGACACTGTCCCCACAATTTGAGGGTATAAATCATAAAAACATTGATAACGATAAAGCTGTCTTTTATTACAGTTACTTAAACCTTTAAGGCTTTCAGCCATATTTTCCAACAATTTTTTACCATATTCTGCTCGATCACTCCCCTTTAATTGGTATTCGCGAATATAGAAACCAATCAACCAGTTACGCAACGTTAAACTGACATTCACAGCTCTGTTTGCCTGTGTTGCCAGCTCGTTATGAGCCAACCCGATGCGATGGATTAGCCCCTGAAAATTCAGCTTATTTTTAGAGTGAAGGTCATTGCTCATAGGGTCATCTCCTGCGTTACCTTTATTTTTCCTGTTACCACTTCACTAATTAGGGCGGTGCGATACTCTTTTTGCAGGGCGATTATTCATCTTTAAATAAATTAGGTAGCTCACCAAACAGATTTTAAAAGATGTTACCGCATTTCGTAAATTTAATGTTGTTTTATTGAGCCAAGGGGGGGGGAATATTTTGGATTAAAATTTTCTCCCCCCCTCTTCTAAATAACATTCATCTGATTGTATTAAAGTCGACACTGACCCCACTTATTATTTATCAATTAGATAATAAGTTAACCATAACCTCACCAGAAAGCTAGAATAGTAAATATTACTAATAAAACTGGATTTAAAGCATGGATTATAAAGCTATTAAAGAAAAGGACTTAGAGGAACTTAGTATTGATGAACTTTCCTATATCCACTTAACAAAATACAGCAGTTTTGACATTAAAACAGGCTATCTTAAGTCCACACTACCAATTCTAATACAAGAAATTAGACATGCTAGACATCAAGCATATTCTAAAAACCTGATACCTTTAATCAGTGCATTTGCCATTTTTGACCAGCTCGGTTCTTGTTACAAAAGAAACGATATCTCAGCCTATCCAGATACAAATGCAAGTGGAATTAAAAAGTCTCTATATTATTTTTGTGGATTTGGGGCAAACTGTAATGATACTAAAGCTTTATTTGCTTTAAGAAACTCACTTCTTCATGATGCCAGCCTCATATCTAAAGCAAAACATGCAAACCAACCTAACTACATATTCAGATATAACCAAAAGCAAAGTGAATATATCAAACATGCACCTGTAACTTGGGATGGTGACTTCGAAAGTTTAGACCACAGCTCTATGACTACATTTGTAAATACAGAAAAGGTTATTGATCTTGCTGAATCAACTATTGATACTGTATTAAAGTTATTAACTAATGGGAACATAGAAGTTATTTTACCTGATAAGGAAATAGAACTTTTTTATAGATACTTATTTCATTGTCCATATCCACAGGCGTAATAATAAGACATCAAATAGAACCGTTGTATTGA
Organism: Thiomicrorhabdus sp.; assembly: GCA_015488565.1. Lineage (GTDB taxonomy): Bacteria > Pseudomonadota > Gammaproteobacteria > Thiomicrospirales > Thiomicrospiraceae > Thiomicrorhabdus. Next base: position 7,557 of record WFNQ01000001.1, on the reverse strand, counting down.
ATCCAGATATAGGGTGCTTAAGCACCCTTTTTTTATATTTATCCAAATGCTCTTCGGTCATCACTTGCTTTTAATAAGTGGAGTCAGTGTCAACTTTAATTTAATACAATCAGATGAATGTCATTACGAAGGGGGGTAGATATGGCGAGATTAGCCCTCTGTCTCAGGATAGTTGTCCCCCCTATCAACTCACCCCACAAAAAACATTATTTCATTGGGTTTTGAGTGCGGTCTACTTGTTTGGTTTTGATGTGAATGGCGGCTTTGGCCATTAGATGGGCGCTTACGGGGGCGGTTATGAAGAGGAATACGGTGATTAAGACTTCATGCAAACTAATGTCGTCGGTTTTAAAACTAAAGTAGAGTGCGGAGGCAATTAGCAGTGCGCCTACGCCTAGCGTGGTGGCTTTGGTGGGGCCGTGCAGTCGCATGAAGAAATCGGGAAGTTTGTATAACCCGATTGACCCGACGAGGGTAAAAAATGCGCCAATAATAATCAGCGCTGATAAGATCCATTCAAACATTGTTTTTTCCTTTTTAAATTTCTCCCCCCCCCCTCCTTTGTTATTTATATATAGAGAGGGGGGGGGAAGAATTTTACTCTGTAATTTTTAGACTATTATGGCGATTGTCATAACGACGGTTGTCGTAATGGTGGTTATTCCATAATATCGCCACGTAACAGGTATTTGCTTAATCCGATGGTGCCTACAAACCCCATAACGGCAATTAAGAGTGCGGCTTCGAAATACAAGGCGCTTTGAAAATACAGCCCGAGCAGTACCAGCAGCGCGATAGAGTTAATGTAAAGTGTGTCGAGTGCGAGAATACGATCGGGCAGATCGGGGCCTTTTATTAGGCGTAAAAAGCTGAGCAGTAACGCGACACTTACGAGTCCAAATCCTATTAATAAAGCGGTTTCTAACATGCTGTAAATACCTTTTTTAGGGGCGCTTCATAACGCGTTTTAATTTCTTTAATGGTGGCGGGAATGTCTTCAATGTGCAGTGCATGAACCAGTAAGCGTTTTCGGTCTGCGGTTAAATCACATGAAACGGTTCCTGGCGTAAGTGAAATGGTGTTGGCCAATAGGCTAATGCCCAATGGGGTTTCGATGTCTAAATCAATATAAAAGAACCCTGGCTTTAGGTCTTTATTACGTCCTAAAATCAGTTTGGCCACGGCCATATTGGCGACCAAGATATCCCACAATACCACGCCTAAGAATTTTAACAGGGTGAGCGGTGATTGAATGCGTACTTTTTCTGGCCAAAAACCGGAGGTAAGCCATGGGATGAAAATGGCTAAAATGAGGCCTAGAACAATATGCCCTGCCCCTACGGTATTATTGAGTAATAGCCAAACACCCCACAATACTAAGGTAAGGATGGGATGAGGAAATATTTTCTTTAAGATTTTCATTATTTATTCACTTCGGTAACGGCCGGGGTAGACAGTACGGCGTTAATGTAAGCGGCACTGTTAAAAGCTTGATTGGCCGTTGCTTCGGTAAACGCGGTAATGGGTTGTGCAAACACGACTAAAATGGGGCTGGCTAACAGTAAGCCAATCACGGCAATAAAGGCCATACGGTTCAGTGGTTCGCCACGCTCGGACGCAGGAACTGACTCTTCAGGTAGGATTTTATAAAAAATCAATGAGCCTGTTCGCGCCATGGACAGGATGGTAATCAATCCAGCCACCAGTACCACGGTGGTAATAACGGCAAACCAAGCATCGTCTAGTGCGGCACTTAATATCAATACTTTACCAAAGAAGCCTGATAACGGGGGCATTCCTGTCATCGCGATGGCGGAAATCATAAAGATCGAGCCAATTAATATGGCATTGGGCATGGCGGGGCTACTTTCAAAACGGTCTTCGTAGCTTCCACGCCCTCTCAAAATTACATCGGCCAATAAGAACATCGCACCGGCAATTAAGGTGGAGTGAATGAGATAATATAACGTTGCACTTAACGCCATCGGACTCATTAGCCCAACCCCGATAAGTAGGGTCGCCACCGACGCTAAGACTAAATAAGCGACTTGCTCACGTAATCCTCGTGAAGCCATTACGCCCAGTGCGGCTAACAGCAAGGTAATTAAGCCCAGCCCTAATACCCATGGGGCGTAGTAATAGGCTAATTCGCCTGCTTCTGTACCAAAAATAGTGCCATGAATTCGGATAATAGAGTAAATCCCTACCTTGGTCATAATGGCAAACAAGGCGGCAACGGCGGCGGATGTATTGGCGTAGGCACTTGGCATCCACAAATACAGCGGGAACATGGCGGCTTTTACGCCAAAGACGACCAGCAATAACAGCCCTGCCGCCGCAATAACGCCTAAGTCTTCTTGTGGCGCCACGGCAACTTTGGCGGCCATGTCGGCAATATTAAGTGTACCCAATACGCCGTAAAGTGCACCTACTGCAAATAAGAACAATGTGGAGCCGATAAGGTTAATCACCACATAGTGCAAACCTGCTTTGGTGCGTAAACGGCCATTGCCGTGTAATAGTAGGCCGTAAGAAGCTAATAATAAAACTTCGAAAAAGACGAATAAATTAAATACATCGCCGGTTAAAAAAGCACCGTTTAATCCAAACAGTTGCATTTGAAACAGAATATGAAAATGCGCCCCTTTTTTATCGGTATCGGTGGTCATGGCGTACCATAGCGCACCAACCGCCAATATAGAGGTAATTAAGACCATTAAGGCGGATAAACGATCGAGAACTAATACAATACCAAACGGCGCTGTCCAGTTACCCAGTAAATACACTTGGTATTGATCGGTGGACGTGGCTGAAATCATAGCACCACTTAATAGTACCAAGCCAATCACGGCTAAAAAACTAACAGTACGTTGCAGGCGAATACCGCCCATGTGCGCCAAAATTAATATAAAGCCCGTAATAAGGGGTAAGAAAACAGGCCAAGCCACTAAATTACTCATCTATTTGGCCTCCTTACTTGCGTTATTATGAGGCGCTTCATCCAAACCATCTACATGATCGTTACCCAATTCGCCACGCGCTTTGAGTGCAAGGACGATTAAAAATGCGGTCATTCCAAAAGCGATAACAATAGCGGTTAACACCAGTGCTTGTGGCAGTGGATCGCTGTATTGTGCGGCTTCGGCTGTTTTGTCTATGACGGCAGGCAAACCCACGGTTAAACGTCCCATGGCAAATAAAAAGATATTAACGGCATACGCTAATAAGGTTAATCCCAGCACCACGGGAAAGGTGCGAGCGCGTAAGGTTAAGTACACACCGCTTGCGGTTAGCACGCCAATTGCCAGTGAAATAAGCCACTCCATTAGTTTGCCTCCTGTTCTAGTTTACGTTGTGATTTGGGTTGCGGCTTGGGTTGTGGCTTAGATTGGGTTGGCGCTTGGTGCGATTCATTACTGAGTTTCCCCAGTTCGACCAAGCTCATTACGGTTGCTCCCACGACGACTAAGAACACGCCTAAATCAAATGCGATGGCACTGGCCACTTCAAACTTACCAACAACCGGCCAATTTAAGTAGGTAAAGGCGGTGGTCATAAAGGGATACCCTAAGCCCATTGCCACTAAGCCTGTACCGGTTGCAATCAGTAAACCAAAACCGATGACCCAATGCATATCAAATTTAAGACGATCATTGGTCCAAGCGATACCATTAGAGAGGTATTGCACAATCAAAGCGACTGCGGCAATAAGCCCTGCAATAAACCCACCGCCAGGTAAGTTATGCCCGCGTAAGAAAATATAGATGGCGATCATAATCATTAATGGCAATAACAGACGGGTTAAGGTTTGCATGATTTCTGGATGCAAATCAGCGTTCCATAAACGTCCGCCTGTATCGCGTTCTGGTGCGTGCAGTTTCATGCCTTGCAACATCGCGAAGATTCCCAAGCCCGCTAAGGCTAATACGGCAATTTCGCCTAAGGTATCGGTACCCCTAAAGTCCACCAAAATCACGTTAACAACATTGGTTCCACCACCACCGGGGACGGAATTTAATAAGAAGTACTCTGAAATAGGTGAAAAATCACGCGTCAACACGGCCATGGTCAACAGTGTTACCCCTACCCCTGACAATAAGGCGATGACAATGTCTCGACTGACTCGCAAGTCGCAGGTCTCTTTAGGCGTGGTTTGTGGCAAAAAATAGAGTGCCAGTAGTAATAAAATGACCGTCACTATTTCAACAGAAAGTTGTGTTAACGCTAAATCGGGTGCGGAGAACTTCACAAACATTAATGAGATAATTAACCCGACCACACCCAACATCACCAACGAAATTAAACGTTTTCTATGCCATGCCACAGTCAATACACTCGCGACCATTAAAATGGCAATCGCCAACATACTCACGCCGTCCACCGGCATTAAGACTCGATCACCAAACAAAGGTGCTGACACACTGGTAAAGCCAATAAAGCCTGCCAGCAATGCCGTTGCAATGACCCAGACAGATGCATTTTGCAACGAGCCTTTATCAAACGAACGCGTTACCTTGTTTGCAAATGAACCTAATGCACCCATCACCGCATTAAAAATAATACGCGCATCCCAATGTGCCACACCCGATTCATGCCATGCAAACAAACGTTTACGCATGACATAAACCAAAACCCCTAAGAGCAATGCCACAAAACTCATCAACAACGGTAAGTTAAAGCCGTGCCAAATCGCCAAGCTGTATTCTGGTGGTGTGGTTTGTAAGGTTCCTGCAACCGCCACGGCTAAAATAGGCGCTACGGTAAACATTGGAATCATCCCAACCGCTAAACAGATAATCACCAGTAAATCGACGGGAATCTTCATAAAACGTGGCGGCTCATGCGGTGTTTTAGGCAAATCAATGGGTTCACCATTAAAGAACACATCGTGAATAAATCGTAAAGAATACGCCACCGAAAAAACCGCCGCCAGAACGACTAAAATCGGAATCGCCCATGCCCAGACCGAAGCATTGGAAGCGGTTAAGGCTTGATCAAAGAACATCTCTTTGCTTAAGAATCCGTTTAATAACGGAACCCCCGCCATCGCCGCCGCCGCAATCATCGCCAATATGGCGGTGTGTGGCATGTATTTGAACAGGCCATTAATACGCCGCATATCTCGCGTACCCGTTTCGTGATCAATGATACCCGCCACCATAAACAAAGAGGCTTTAAAGGTCGCGTGGTTAATAATATGGAAAATGGCGGCCACCGCTGCCAGTTGTGTACCAAACCCAAACAGTAGCGTAATCAACCCTAAATGACTGATAGTCGAATACGCCAACAACCCTTTAATATCATTTTGAAATAACGCAAAATAAGCACCCAGTAAAAAAGTAATTAAGCCTGCTCCCCCTACTAACCATGTCCACTCTGGCGTACCGGATAAGACTGGGAAAAAACGTGCTAATAGAAATATGCCCGCTTTTACCATGGTGGCGGAGTGCAAATACGCGGAAACGGGCGTAGGAGCGGCCATCGCGTGTGGTAACCAAAAGTGAAATGGAAACTGTGCCGATTTGGTAAAAACACCCAATAAAATCAACACTAGAATAGGAAGATATAAATCATGTCCACGAATTAAATCGCCTGCGGCCAGTACGTCTGTTAGGTTGTAACTGCCAACGACATACCCAAGCAATAACACCCCTGCCAACAGAGCTAAACCACCGCCACCTGTAATGACCAAAGCCATACGAGCACCTGCCCGTGCATCTTGGCGGTGTTGCCAATAACTAATGAGTAAGAATGAGGTTAACGAGGTCAACTCCCAAAACACCACCATCTGAATTAGGTTTTCGGAGAGTACGATTCCGAGCATTGAGCCCATAAACATCAATAGATAGGCAAAAAACCGTCCCATGGAATCTTTTTTAGACAGGTAGTAACGGGCGTAAAGAATGACCAGTAACCCAATGACTAAGATAAGCAGTGCAAATAACAGCGCTAAACCGTCTAAACGAAAGGCAAATTCCAAGCCAATCGCTGGAATCCATGTCCAACTTTGAATTAAGGTTTCACCTGCAAACACCAACGCCATGGAGGGGGCTAAAAAAGCCAACGCTAAAATGGTGACCAACGCCGCAACCCATGCGGACGCTAAACGATTTATTTTAGACGCCCATGCCGCAAATATCGCCCCAAAAAAAGGCAGTAAAGCAACAATTGGCAAGTTAAAACTTAAAAAGGTCATTGAGGTCATGCGTTAGCCTGTTGTAAATGAAAAGGATTTAAGCCAGTGCATCATCATAAAAAAGCACTAAAATTCGGGAAACGAAGCTTAACATAATGGTACAAAGAGTCAATTATTCTATAGAAATCATTAGTTTTTTTTATGAGGCTACCTCTGAATTACGCAAAAAGATGATTATTGGCCGTTTTTTCAGTATGATTTCTTTTTTATTGAGACCTTTGCACGAAATCGGTCTCTTCATTATATTAATAACAATAGAGAAACCATGTATTTAGCTCCTTTTCATACCACCGATAAAACCGACAACGGTCAAATTATTCATATTACACCGGAACAAGGCAGTGCCTTTGCAAAAGGCATCTCTGATGACTTCAACCCCTTACACGACCCCGAATCCAAACGTTTTTGTGTGCCGGGTGACCTGTTATTTTCGTTGATTCTAGCCTACCAAGGGCTGTCTCAAAAAATGTCGTTTCATTACACGGGAATGATTGGTAAAAATATTGCGGTCACGATTCCTGATACCAATGAAAACACCTTTAGCGTGCTCGATGAAAATGATAAGTCTTGCTTAGATGCCTCACGCCAAGGAAAAATCAGTCATAACGCCACACTCATTGAAGCCTTCTCCCGTGCCTATGTTGCATTCTCTGGGCACTGCTTTCCACACATTCTTGTGCCGCTAATGAAGCAACATAATGTGATGATTAATCCCAGCCGCCCCATGGTTATCTATGAAAGCATGGCTTTTGAATTTGAGCAATTAAACGCCTCTCAGCCTACACTTCAGTTTAAAGAGAGTCAATTAGAGGTACAAGGAAAACGTGGACAAGTTCGAATTGAATTCACCATACTTGAAGCAGGAAAACAAATTGGATCAGGATTTAAAACCATGGTGTTAAGCGGATTACGTGAATACGATCAGGCACAGATTGATGATATGGTAAAACGTTATGAACACTCTAAACTAGAGTACAACGCGAACCTATAAATTTTCTTCCCCCCTTAGCTCACCACCATGACTTTAAAATGAGCATAAAAAAAGCCGAATCATTTTTGATTCGGCTTTTTTATTAAAACATCATTAATAGTGACTACGCAAATGGGTCATTAATCACTAAGGTTTCCGAACGGTCTGGCCCTGTTGATAAAATAGAAACCAACACACCCACCTCTTTCTCAAGAAAACGAATGTAATCCTTTGCTGCTTGAGGCAAATCCTCCCAAGAGGCAACGCCTACCGTAGATGTTTGCCAGCCAGGCATGGTCACATAATTTGGTACACAGGTTTCATACTCATCGGCACTGGAAGGAGGAAGCAATAAGGTTTTTCCCTTTTGCTCATAAGAGACACAAATTTT